>NZ_JACJOZ010000072.1:0-28432 GCF_014695795.1 Phormidium sp. FACHB-592 | reverse complement strand
CCTGAAAATCATGAAGGCATGGTTTATGTGGTCATGATTCGGTTGATGCTGAGGCGGTTAACAAACAACCGACGAACGAGGAACTTGAAACCTGCTTAACCAGCATTTACAAATACTTTCTCAATCCCTTTTATCAAGGGGTAGTGGGCAGAGGGATCGTAGTTTGTAGAGTGTCTAAAGTGAGTTGATGTTACCAATCGCTGATCGCTTCTTGTTGGCGTGAATCCTTTTCCCAGAAGCGTTGCAAGGATCAATCATAAATACTTATAATACTTTACATAAAGTTACAGAATCAGGACGACGCCATCATGGTTGGATTCATTAAAGGTCTCTTTGGAGCCAAGCAAACGGCGGAGACAGAATCGACTCCACCACCAGAAGCTGCGCCAAAACAGCCCAAGCCAAGACCCCAAGCTTTTTACCTCGACTCTGGTGATGCCAGAACTTTAGGCGACCTTGACTATATGCAAGCAGCGCGGGAAATTAAGCGATCGTTTCCCAAGACCCTCAATGGTGAGGTGCCAAAGTCAACCACGCTCGTGTCTTCTTTGCAGCGATCGCTGGCGCAGAAAGGACAAGAGATTGCTGCAAAAAGCATTCAAGCAGGTCTGATATCATCGCAGCAGGCGACTTTTGCGCCGCAGAAAACACCCGTCAGTGGCTGGACAGCACCGAAGGCTGACAGTGTACCCAAGGTTAAAGACCCCAAAGAGCGTCGCCGCAACGACACCAACCTGGATATGTTTCGGACGATGGCGCGGGATATCCAAAAGTCCAACAGCCGCAAGGATTGATGCTCGAAAGTACCAGAATCAAAGCGTGCTAGTTAGTGTAGCGATCTAAAAAACGGGGGATGGTTAGACACGATCGACTTCCAGGAGCCAGTGTTTAACCGTGGTTAGCATCGATGAACTTTTTAACCCGTGCTGATGGATGGAGACTAACTGACTATTGAGCAGTTATGATCCCAACTCCTTTAAGATCGCTCTATTGCACGTTGTAAGCGGTTGTGAAACGTTCTGAACAATGGTGGAAGCGCTGGTTGCCACAGCGATCGCAGCCAGCCACATTGCCTTCTCGATGGCAACTGGCATACGGTGCAGTGGATAGGGTCATTGGTGCGATCGCGCAGCCGATTGTTTGGCAGGATGAGCGGCTTGCTCTCATGTTTTTTGCTGATAGCAATGCCCCTGTTACGATCAGCGAGAGCCAGCGCTTTGTGGTCATGGGGGATGTTTGGTTGCCCGATCGTCTGACGCTGATGCAGCGATTAGGCATTGCGTCCCCTCTTGTAGAGAAGCAATCACAACCCAGTGACGATCGCTTGCTAGTCGCCCAACTGTGGGAGCAATACGGCACAGCCACCTGGGAAAAACTGACCGGAGCATTTGCGCTAGCAGTCTGGGATCGCGAACAACAGCAGCTTTACCTGGGGCGCGATCGGGCTGGCATTAATACCCTGTACTACACAATAGACGGTGCAATCCGTTGGATCGCGCCTCAATTCAGTGCGATCGCGCCCTACTGCTCTAGTGATCTCGATTTGGTGGCGTTGCGCGATTATTTGTGCTGTGCCTTTGTGCCTGGTGCACGTACCCTATGGCAACAGATACGAGAACTGCGTCCTGGCACAACTCTGCAATTGCCTAATGGCGACATAACAGCATATTGGCAGCTACAGGAACAGATTACTCATCTCGATCAATCTTTAGAATGGCATGGCAATCGCCTCCGTGCCTTGCTTGAGCAAGTGGTGCAGGAGTATCTGCCATCCGGAGAGCCTGTGGGTGCTTTTCTGTCTGGTGGGTTGGATTCTAGCTGCATCACCGCCCTAGCAGCAGAATTTCATGATGCACCGCTGCACACCTACTCCATTCATTTTGGTGCGGCTTGCCCTAACGAGCTGGAGTTTTCTAGCCTGGTTGCTCAGCACTGTCAGACTCAGCACCATGTGTTAGAAATTACCTTTAAGGAGCTGTGGGCTTACTTGCCTGAAACAATGGCAGCGCTGGATGACCCGATCGGTGATCCGCTCACGGTGCCGAACTTACTGCTGGGTCGGCTGGCAGCAGGTTCAGTGCACACAGTGCTGAATGGAGAAGGTGGCGATCCGTGCTTCGGCGGTCCCAAAAATCAGCCGATGCTTATTAATGCTCTTTATAGCAACGCTCTTAGTAAGTACACAATCGATCACAAGTCCCCCAATCACAACCCGAACAGCACGACGCAACAGGAGTCACTGCAAGCGTATTTGACCTCGTTTCAAAAATGCGCGACGGATTTACCGCAACTGCTTAAGCACGATGTTTGGTCAGCCGTGCGATCGGAAGCTTCTGTCTTTGAGGCAACGTTGCATTCAAACGATCGCTACCTGAATCGACTGATGGCGCTCAATATTCAGTTCAAGGGTGCCGACCAGATTTTAACCAAAGTACATAACCTGATGCATGCTGCTGGTGTTTACGGGCGATCGCCCCTCTTTGACCCACGTGTAATCGACCTGAGCATGACTATTCCACCGGCTTACAAGCTCTCAGGCGTTTACGAAAAAGCTGTGCTGAAACAAGCCGTTGCCGATTTGCTGCCAGACGCCATTATTCAACGTCCCAAGAGCGGCATGATGGTGCCAGTGCAACTTGGCTTTCGAGAACATTGGCAGCGGCAAGCCCGATCGCTGTTGCTCAGTCGTCAGGCAGCAATCGCCCCTTACCTCAATCAAGCGTTAATCCGCAACTGGCTAGATTACGAGGGCGACACGTGGGGACGCTATGGCGTCAAGCTCTGGCTTTTAGCAAGCTTGGAATACTGGCTGCAAGGGCGACGGTGAGGGAAGGGGTGAAGAAGGAAAGGGCGAAGAGGAAAGCAGGGGAAGGGGAGAGAGGTGAAGAGGTAAAGGGGTGAAGGTCTTGGGTAGCAAGTATTTCAGAGCATTAGTCAGAGCATTAGAGAGTAAGTGATCAAAGATCTGTGATGTCCTGTGAGACAGGCGCTCCGTTGCATGCCAACGTCTATAAATGGTTAACAGCAGAATGGGAATCAGGCGCTCTAGATTCTGCCAATTGGTTTTGATTCAGCCGATCGCGCACGTGAACCTTAGGCACTTTGGCAAAGAGGCGATGCGATCGGTTAATGGGCGTAAACAGAGCGGTATGGGTCAGCAGCATTTCTGCCTTGCCCAAAAACAAAATACCTGTGTTGCTGAGTGCGAAATGTAGCCGTGACAGAATGCGCGCTTGCATTTCGGCGTTGAAATACATCAGGGTATTGCGGCAAACCAGCAAATCTAGCCGCGAGATGGGGGCATCCTGTACCAAATTATGACGACCAAAGATTACTACACGGCGCAAGTCTGCCCGAAAGGTAAAGCGATCGCCGATCGGCTCAAAATAGCGGTTCCTTAACTCTAGCGACACAGCTTGCAGAGCTTGGAGGCTGTAGCTGGCATGACGAGCCTGATGCAATGCCGCTTCATCCACATCGGTGGCGTAAATTTTGACACGCTGCCGAAACGCACTTGCTCCCAGTATTTCAGTAAGGAGCATGACTAGCGTATAGGCTTCTTCTCCTGACGCACAGCCAGCACTCCACACGCGAATGGGTGTATCGGCAGACTTTAACGCTAGTAGTGAGGGCAGCACTTGCTCTTGCAAATAGCTCCATGCAGCCGCATCCCTAAAAAAACCAGTGACGTTGATCAAAATAGTACTGAGAAGGCTAGCAAACTCGTCTGGATGCGTTTCCAGGTAGGTTGTATAGTCCTCCAACGTGGCAATGCCTCTAACGTTCATCTGTTTTTGAACGCGCCGCTGCAAGCTCGATCGCTTGTAGCCCGAAAAATCAAAGCCCTGCGATCGCTTCAAATAGTCCAGTAAGGCAACAAACGATCGATCGTTATCACTGTTATTCACACCTTTCTAAAAAGAGAACCAGGATCAAAAAAGGTACTTTAACCGAAAATTACACCAATGCAAATTAAAAAGCCATACATTCTAGGCAGGTAATTACTTGTAGATGGCTGCATTGGTTATTGCCCTATCTTTGCCTGACGCTTGAAACGTTGCTTTAGTTAGCAGCAACGGCTGTTGTCCGGCAGAGCAAGACAGGACAGGGAGCATGGTGCAGCGTGTAGTCTTCAGTAGCGCTAAGGCGTGTATTTCGCAACGCGGGCGGTGGCTTGACCAGTAACTTGTCTTCTGGCTTTAAGCTATCTGGTTTTGGCTCGTCTGGTTTCGATCGCCGGAACGACTGTAATGTCAAGAGCGCTTCGCCAGCAGGAAAACGGAGCCAGCGTCGTGTCGCATTACCGCCCAACACAATCAAATCTACCTGCCGCTGTTGGGCAATTTGGCAGATTAGCGGTCCCGGATCGCCCGTTTGCCGCAGCGTATGAACGGTGACGCCTGGGCGGTTCAGTGCATCCTTTGCGTGTGCCAGCACTTGCTCACTCTGCTCTCTCTGTGCCTCTTGTAGCGATTGGTTTAGCTGCCAGCTTGGGGTCGGCGTGGCAAAGGGTCCAAACAAATAGTCAGCATTCAGCGGTGGTTGGGCGTAGAGGATCGTAATTTGCTGTACACCTGCTGGCAAAAGCTGATGAGCGGTAGCGATCGCCTGTTGGGTGGTAGAAGAGTCATTGACAACCAGCAAAAGGTGATGCAGGCTTGGCTCTGCTATGGATGCAGCACCACGAGCCACTAAAACGCTACAGGGTGCATAGCGAGCAATAATCACAGAAACACTGCCCATTAATCGTCCCAGGCGGTTGCTTGGACCCCGCGACCCAACACCAATCAAACCTGCCTGGATCGTACGGGCACAACGCAAAATCTCGATCGCGGGACGACCTTGCTTTACCTGAACGGCGATCGGCACATCTACTGGAAAGTGTGGGCGCAGAGTTGTCGCCAGCTCATCGCTACTAGGAAGTGCAGTAAGCTCCACGAGCATCTCTGAAGAAGCGTCAGCAGCAGGCGCAACTGGTGTAGACTCGGTTGCCTGGCTAGCAACAGGCGCTTGCTTGGTGGGTAACCGTTTAGAGCGACTGGAGCGACGTGGCTCTACTGTCAGCACCGTCACTAGCGATCGCCCATTGCCATTCTGCTGCGCCTGAAGAGTTTGGGCGATCGCAGCCAACAGTTTTTGAGCGACCTGAGCGCTAGGCGAACCATCGCTTGCCAGGAGGAACGGAGGAAAAAGGACTGGAGTTGTTGTCTGAGTCATTACTTTGGCCTCTTACCTCCATCATTGCATCAAGACGACTCCTCGCCATCACAGTTCCTTGCCGTAGTGCATCCTACTAGATTACGGTAACTTTTACGACTAAGTTACGCAAAATAGCTGTGCTGCCTAAGCTAGGCTAATGGAAAGGGCTGTGTAAAGTTAAACTAATCTCACTGTCGAGATAAGCGCCGATGAAGATTCTGGTACTGGCTTGGGAATTCCCGCCTCGTATTGTGGGTGGAATCGCTCGACACGTAGCAGAGCTATACCCTGAAATTGCCAAACAGGGGCACGAGATTCACCTGATCACCGTTGAGTTTGGGCAAGCGCCTCACTATGAAGTGGTCGATGGCGTATCGATCCATCGCGTTAGGGTTGGCGATAGCGCTGATTTTCTCCACTGGGTTTGCAATATGAATGACAGCCTCGGACAGCACGGTGGAAAACTATTGCTGGAAGAGGGACCGTTCGATTTGATTCATGCCCACGATTGGCTGGTGAGCGATGCCGCGATCGCCCTCAAGCACACCTTCAAAATCCCTCTCGTTGCAACTATTCATGCGACTGAATCTGGTCGCCATAATGGCATTTACACCGATGTCCAGCGTTATGTCCATACGAAAGAGCGACAGCTTGTCCATAATGCTTGGCGTGTCATTGTTTGTACTAACTATATGCGGTTGGAGGTTGAGCGCACCCTGGAAGCACCTTGGGACAAAATTGATGTCGTCTACAACGGCATTCGTCCCGAAAAAAAGCAGCGTAATCCAGACTTTGATTACTGGACGTTTCGCCGACGCTTTGCAGCTGACGAAGAGAAAATTACGTACTATGTGGGTCGTATGACCTACGAGAAAGGAGTCTCGGTGCTGCTTGATGCCGCGCCTAAGGTGCTGCAAGCGATCGGGCAGGCGGTGAAATTTGTGCTGATTGGCGGTGGCAATACCGAGTACCTGAAGCGCCAAGCCTGGGAGTTGGGCATTTGGAACCAGTGCTATTTCACAGGCTTTATGTCTGACGCTGACCTGGATAAGTTTCAAACTGTGGCTGACTGCGCCGTGTTTCCTAGCCTGTACGAACCGTTTGGTATTGTGGCGCTAGAAAGCTTTGCTGCTCGCGTTCCTGTGGTTGTTTCTGATACAGGCGGCTTACCAGAAGTGGTGCGCCATACAAAAACAGGCATTGTCACCTGGACAAACAATCCTGATTCACTTGCCTGGGGCATTTTAGAAGTTCTGCGGCATCCTGGTTACGCACAATGGCTAGTAGATAACGCTTATGCAGATTTGAAACATCGCTTTGATTGGTACAAGCTGGCACTGCAAACAGAAGCAGTCTATGGGCGCGTGCTGCACGAGCGATCGCAAGTTGTTTGGCTCTAAGTTCGTTTCTTAGGGGAAATAGAGTCGGGATAAGGGTAAGTAAGCTAGTTGTCACCCGTGCTGTTTCCTTACGGCAATAGCCTTGACAGCAGAACGTATTCTTATCGTTTAACCTTTATCGCTTGATGCATATGCTGCAACAGTTCCGTCATCGGTAGAGACGCAGGCAGAATGTGTGCAGCAATCTGTTTCAGTGCCTCTGGCAGGGGGGCGAGCGGTGCTGCACCAGCCGTTGAGCCATGATGGCGATGATCCAAAACCAGAATGGGAGGGCGCTTTGGTAACTGCTGAAGCGCAAAGAGCATTGATAGCGTAAAGGGCTGAGCGATCGCATTCGTCCAGCAAAGCACCAACACATCCACACTACCCAACTCAAGCTGCTGAAGTACTTCTTGCCAGCAACGCCCAATGACACTCGACAAACCAGCCGTGTTTAAATAGTGCGTCAAGGCTTGCAGCCACTCTGTTTCTTGAGGAAAACTATCCAGACCTCGTGCTGATTGATCTTGAAGGTTTTGCATAGTTAACCTCAAGGGTAGCGTTACAGTATCTAACGCCAGAATTGATGGTCGCCACGCATACCCCGCCGCAACCTGAATCACTTGCAAGAGGGTAGATGCTTCAATTGTTGTATGTGGTGACGCGTTGGCTGATAGTAACGTTTCTGGAGGAGACAAGCAGGGAAAGACCAGCAAACCCGGTATCTGATTTGCGGCTTGCGAGGTTGCCTGGTCGATCGTCACAAGCGGCAGGGACGCAAGCACAATATGCCGACGATACTGCTGAAAATAAGCCTCGGCATCGGCTAAAGCACCGTCAAGCAAGATAACATTTGGCTTCCACACCCGCGCTAGGAGTTCTGCCTGTTCCAGGTCGTCTGCCTCCAGGATGCGGCATGGGTAAGAGTGCAGCAACGCATTCAGTTCCGCCGTTGGCAGAGGCTGGTGGGCGTGTGACCAAACGCCAGGGTTGAGCCGCAGAATAGTCAACACGACTGGAGGTCGAGGGTTAAGCGTTGCCTTTTGGCGATCGACGACCAGTGTTTGAAGGCATTTTTGGAGCGACTTCGGTTGAATCGGCACACTTAGTAAGCTATCCGACTGTCGCTGACGGGCTTGCCCTTCATCAACTTTCGTTGCCATCATCACCACTGGAATCTGTTGGGTTTCAGCGTTTGACTTCAATAGAGTCAGCACATCCCAACCAGACAGTAACGGCAACACTGGATTCAGAAAAATAATGCAGGGTTGCAAGCGGCGCGCTTTTTCCAGCGCTTCCGTGCCCGATCGCGCAATCACCACGCGATAACCCAACCCCGTCAGCTGATCGGAAAGCGCTTCTAAGCATTGGCGAGAGGCTTCCACAATAAGCACTAGCTGGCTACGCTGTAGGGCAGCCACATCCACCGCATAAGCGCCTGCTGACCCAGGAATCTCGCCCCGCACTACCTGACTTTTGTTTCGAGGCAGATACGATCGACCCACTTCACTTGCCGCTACCGTTTTAGGCACAGCCGTAAAGGTAGAAGCCGCGTCAGTGCTGGGAGGGTGCGGCGGCAGCAAAATTGTAAACTGGCTACCCTCGCCTTCTTTAGAGACAAACGTAATATCACCGCCATGTAGCCGTGCCAACCGTTGCGTGAGCACTAAGCCCAAACCTGTACCTTCAAACCGCCGTGTCAACGGATTTTCAAGCTGCTGAAACTTTTGGAAAATTAAATGCTGCTTTTCAGATGGAATGCCAATGCCTGTATCCCAAACGGTGAAAGCAATCCAGCCGCCCCAGTGCCCCACTTTTAGACCGATCGGGTCATGGGACTCTGTAAACTTAAGCGCATTAGCCAGCAAATGCGAAAGCATCTGGCGCAGACGTTGTTCATCGGCAATCAGCAGTCCTAGATCTGGCTCCAGTGTCAGCGAAAACATTGGCTGCTCCGGCTCCGGCTCCGTTTCTGTTTGATTGCCCTCTTGTAGTTGCAATTGCTGTGCCTGCTCAAACGCACGACGACAAACCGTTTCAAGATTGACTGGCGCTAAGACTAGCTCTAGCTGCCCAGTTTCTATACGGGTCAAATCGAGAATATCGTTGACGACTGCCATCAGGTGACGACCGCTTTGGTGAATGAGCCGTGCATAATGCACCTGTCGCGGGTTTAACGCACCAAGCGTCTGATCTTTAAGCAAACTCGATAACCCCAAAACAGATGTCAGAGGCGTTCGCAGTTCGTGGCTAATACACGCCAAAAATTCATCTTTGAGTCGATTGAGCTGAATGAGGTCAGCATTTTTAGCAGTAAGTTCTCTGGCAAGCTGCTGTTGCTCCGTTACATCCTGCGCCAAGATAAGCCAAAGTTCTTCGGCTACTGGCACAACACTGGCAGCCGTGCCGCTACTGCTACTGGAAGACGGAACAGTATCAGCAGGGTCATGAATCGTGGACAGCAGCGCAGCGAGCCGAAAAAGTTGAGAGGGAGATGCTGACTCGTCGCTGAAAGGCGTTTCACTAAAGGGTGCTTCAACGGCTGCTACCAGCGTTTGCGCTCGATCGTCCCAATCCCGAGCCGTCTGCGCCGAGAGGGAACCCAGTGGAACTCTCACAAATTGCAAAACCTGTTCCTGCCCGTCTTTCAAGGGACAGACACAGATACAAGTCCCTGGCTTGGTACCCAGTTGGCACGAGCTTGCAGTAGGGAGAGCCGTAGGAATACCAGCGCTGTCATCCCCCAGATTATACGCTTCGGGCGTTGCAGTACCAGTGCGAGTCTTAAGCGCTAGAGGAAGCGATTGCGCTGAGTTTGTACCTTGGCTAGTCGATCGTGATTCTAAAGCCAACCAGATCTCACGATCAGACGGCAGCACAACCGATTCGAGCAACGGCATTTCTAGCAACGTAGCAACTTCATGCCGCAGCCAGCCCGGATCGAGCAGTTCGCTAATTTGGGTGCGCCAGATGGAATTTTGCGCCAGCACTTGCCCATCACGAGTTTGCAGCATGACAGGCAGGGGCAGTCGCTCTACCAGCTCACGCAGTAGCGGACTCAACTTTGGGTGTGATGGTTCCAGTAGTGCTGTTACAGAGGCAACCTCTAGGTGAGGCGCTGACGGCATCACACGTGTCATCAAAAACTGTAGCAACCGAGCACTATCCAGTAACCCTAAGAAGCAGCCTTCAGCGTCAACTAACGCGTAACAGGCATGAGGCTGAGTCTGTAAATGCGGTAGGAAGGCATCGATTGTCCAATTAGCTGCGATCGTCAGCAGCGGCTCTACAATCGAGGGCATCACATCCAAGACAAGCAGATCATCCGTACGTTGGTTCGTCACAAGCGGGCGATCGTCCAACACGTCAGCCTCCTGACTGAACAGACCAGCCGCTGCTAAATGATGCAAAAGCTGCTGTGCACTCACCCAACCGATCGGGTGCTGTCGCTCGTTAACCAACACTAGCCGATTGACAGCCGTTGTTTTAGCGCTGGCTGCTTGCCCAAGCACTGCTAACGCAGTTGTCAAGCGGGCAGTTACTGCACAGCATGGTACAGGATCAACAAAAGCTTGGAGAGAGGGAATGCTTAAAACCATAGAATGCCTGCCCAAGAGAGGAGTGATGTAAGCTACCAACGCTACAGCGGGGCAGTTGCCTCTAGGCGCAATGATTGAGCAAAAACGCATTTGAGGAGTCAGGAGGGCAGCAAGTTGCTGGATGAAACAGACTTGCTAGATGATGGAGTTCATCACTCAAAACTAAAGCATTAGTCTCCGTAGAGATACTTAAGAGATACTTAAAGGACTTTAAAGTAATTTCCAATACACGATTGCTTATTACATTCAATTATGCGTCTGTTATAAGTAGCTTTTCCAGTACAAGATTGCTTTGTAACTATAATTAATTGAGTGCTAAAATCTTAAGAAAAAATAAAGCTTTTTTGAGAGTGTTCATAGTAAGCCTTTTAAGTTAATTGCATCGATAAAACGTGCGCTAATAATGTCCCGATTTCAGACTGTTTTGAACCATCCATTACCTCATTCACAACGATCTAAGCTCTCAGTTGGCATTTTTCTTGCCCCTGAGTCACTCGCTCAGGCAGTTTTGCAGCGCCTGGATCACGATCGCTACAGTGTGACCATGCCAAAAACCAGCAGTGACTTTTTCTCGGTTGTCGAACACGAAAAGCAGCACCTAGATTGCCTCATCTTACAGGGTGGCTCTGCCCTACCGCAGCTTGCCAAGCAGCTACATGGGCAGGCAACATTACTTCCAGTCGTCATTGTCTCGCCTGACATCGCTCTAGAGACGCTGCCGGCAACCTCTGGCACAGTTACGTCCGACACGACCACTGCTGATCCGGCTATATCTGATACGAATGCAATTCAGACGGCGGATGCGCCTAACGCGATCGAAGCGAGTGAGGACACGTCCCCCGTTCTTAATCTCGCTTTTGTCTATCACACAGCAGAAGTTTGGATCACAATCGCTCAATGTGATGCCATTAGTGACTATATTGAGCAGGCGATCGAGCAATTTCTCCACCTGTCGCCGACCTGCCGCTTAAGCAACGCACTGTCAACTGTCGATCTATCAACCGATATCACCGCTCAAAACTTTCTGATGCTACAACAGCGACGACTGACAGAAAAACTAAAAGAGCGTTTGGGGTATCTCGGTGTTTACTACAAGCGCAACCCACGTAACTTTTTTCGTTACATGGCGTTAGAACAGCAGCAAGAAACGCTAGAACAACTCCGCGATCACTATCGGGAGATCATACTGTATTACTTCAGCGAAGATGATACTCTCAATCAGCGTATTGATGAATTTGTCAATGCTGCTTTTTTCACCGATATTGCAACCTCACAAGTGGTAGAAATCCATATGGATTTGATGGATGAGTTTGCAAAACAGTTAAAATTAGAGGGACGCAGTGATGATATTCTGCTAGATTATCGGTTGACATTGATTGATACGATCGCCCACTTATGTGAGATGTATCGGCGCTCCGTACCTAGAGAAAACTAGCCCAGAGAAAACTAGCACTGGCTGTTAGTGAATCGCCTTACACCATAGAGTTCTTCGCTGAAAGAGTTCGTCTCAAACTGACTTCAGGTTCCGCTATAGTTGCATGATTAATACACCTTAAGCTATGAGCCCCTTCAAAAAAACTTATGTCCTGAAGCTCTACGTGGCTGGAAATACACCAAGTTCCATTCGTGCTCTTAAAGTGCTCAATGAGATCCTAGAAAAAGATTTTCAGGGTGTTTATGCGCTTAAGGTCATTGATGTCATGAAAAATCCTCAGCTTGCTGAAGAGGACAAAATTTTAGCAACACCCACGTTGTCTAAAATCTTGCCCCCGCCCGTACGTAAAATTATTGGTGACTTATCCGATCGTGAAAAAGTCCTGATTGGTCTTGATTTACTTTACGAAGAGTTGCAGGACGATGCATCTAAATTGTTAGAATAAAAAGCCTCAGAGTAAAAATAACTGTAAATTAAATTCAGAGCCAGATTTAGCGCAAAAAATTCCTGGTGCGAGAAACAGCGAATTTCTAGCGATCGTCTGCGCCTTCTTCAACAAGCCCTCCTCATGAACCAACTCAATCAAAATCCGCTAAACGGTGAATATTCTGTCCCTGGTGTGCAAAAAATTCGCACCATGATCGAGGGCTTTGATGACATTAGCCATGGTGGTGTACCAACAGGACGTACTACTCTTATTAGCGGCACATCTGGCACAGGTAAAACGTTGCTAGCTGTGCAATTTTTGTATCAAGGTATTGTTGATTTTGACGAATCAGGTGTTTTTGTCACCTTTGAGGAATCTCCAGCGGATGTCATCAAAAATGCGTTTAGCTTTGGTTGGGATTTGCAGAAATTTATTAATGAAGGCAAGCTCTTTATTCTCGATGCGTCACCTGATCCTGAAGGGCAAGATGTGGCAGGAAACTTTGATCTCTCTGCTTTAATTGAGCGCATTCAATACGCGATTCGCAAATACAAAGCACGACGAGTTTCAATTGATTCGGTGACGGCTGTCTTTCAGCAATATGACTCCGCTGGAGTTGTAAGACGCGAAATATTTCGTCTAGTGGCACGCTTGAAGCAAGTTGGCGCAACGACGTTAATGACCACCGAACGGGTCGAAGAATATGGTCCCGTAGCACGGTTTGGCGTCGAAGAATTTGTATCAGATAACGTGGTCATTATTCGCAACGTGCTAGAAGGGGAACGCCGCCGTCGTACGATCGAAATTCTCAAACTGCGGGGTACGACGCACATGAAAGGTGAATACCCTTTCACCATTACAAATAATGGTATTAATATCTTTCCGTTGGGAGCCATGCGTCTAACGCAACGATCGTCCAATGTCCGCGTCTCCTCCGGAGTCAAAACGCTGGATGAAATGTGCGGTGGTGGCTTTTTTAAGGACTCGATTATTCTGGCGACTGGAGCAACGGGTACAGGCAAAACGATGATGGTCAGCAAGTTTTTGCAAGATGCCTGTCAGCGAGGCGATCGTGCTATTTTGTTTGCCTATGAAGAATCCCGTGCCCAGTTGTCTCGGAATGCCTCTTCCTGGGGCATTGACTTTGAAGAACTTGAACAGAAAGGTGTACTGAGAATCATTTGTGCCTATCCTGAGTCGGCTGGTCTAGAAGATCATCTACAAATTATTAAAACGGAAATCGCTGAGTTTAAGCCCTCTCGAATTGCGATCGATTCCCTCTCCGCCCTCGCACGAGGGGTAAGCAACAATGCGTTTCGCCAATTTGTAATTGGTGTGACTGGCTTTGCTAAACAAGAAGAAATTACAGGCTTTTTTACCAACACGTCTGATCAATTTATGGGATCAAATTCCATTACCGATTCTCATATTTCCACCATTACAGACACTATTTTAATGCTGCAATATGTCGAGATTCGGGGTGAGATGGCGCGGGCTATTAACGTTTTCAAGATGCGTGGCTCCTGGCATGACAAAGGTATTCGCGAATATACCATCAGCGAACGTGGACCTCAAATCAAAGAGTCCTTCCGCAACTTTGAAGGCATCATCAGTGGTTCGCCGACTCGCATTGCTGTAGATGAGAAAAGCGAACTGTCGCGTATTATCAAGGCTGTACAGCCAAAAGATGAAGTTTAGGATAGAATTTCTTAGCTTCTAACTTTGAGGTAATTCTTAGCTTTTAGCTTTGAAGCAAGCGAAAAGTCTATTTCTGTAGACCTAAGACGCTAAAGATTAAGACAACTCGCATCAGCGGGTTATAGCCCTTTGAGTGTGGTTGCGTTAATGCCTTCGTAGCTGCACTGACCCTTCAAGAACCCTACGCAACTAACCGCACAGCAAAAAGTTTCTTCAGTTAATCAGGCTATAAAGCCACAGGTTGTAGAAAATTGTTCAAAAAGGCTTTAACTCAATACCCTTAACTCAAAACTTGATTTTCTATGTCTACAGAAGTGGTCGAAATTCTGTCAGCAGAAGAAGTGCGGCGGACAGTGACGCGGTTAGCGTCACAGGTGGTAGAGCGATCAGATCTTTCTAAGCTGGTGTTGCTTGGTATCTATACCCGGGGGGTTCATCTGGCAGCCATGCTAGTGCGGCAAATCGAGGCGCTAGAACAAGTAACGGTGCCAATGGGTGCGATCGACATTACCTTCTACCGCGATGACTTGGACACGATCGGCATTCGCACCCCGGCAAAAACGGAAATACCCTTTGACCTTTCTGGCAAAACCGTTGTTTTGGTCGATGATGTGATCTTTAAAGGGCGTACCATTCGTGCGGCTCTCAATGCTGTAAACGACTACGGCAGACCAGCCGTTATTCGACTTGTTGTGCTGGTTGATCGCGGACATCGAGAAGTACCGATCCACCCCGACTTTACCGGCAAGCAACTCCCAACTGCTAAAGAAGAACAAGTCAAGGTCTACCTTCAGGACATTGATGGGCGCGATGGAGTTGAGTTGATACGGGTTTAGAAGAGAGGCTTAAGCACAAAGAATTAAGGCTAAGCACGATAATAAACATTATCGCCTTGCTCTATTGCCTAAATCCCGTACCCAATCCCTCATTAATATGGAAACCCAGACTCGCAAAGCTGATCATCTCCGCATCTGTCTGGATGAAAATGTGCAATGCCGTCAGATTACGAATGGGCTGGAGCGCTATCGGTTTACCCACTGCTGTTTGCCTGAGATCGATCGCGACGACATTAACCTTACGACGACCTTCCTGGGTAAAAGCCTGGGCGCACCACTGCTTATTTCGTCGATGACAGGCGGCACTGAACTGGCAAAAACAATCAACTCTAGGCTGGCAGCTGTGGCACAGCAGTACCGTCTGGCAATGGGCGTTGGCTCTCAGCGCGTAGCGGTTGAAAATCCGTCCGTTGCAACTACCTTTTCTGTGCGCGCGATCGCGCCTGATATTCCCCTCTTTGCTAATTTAGGCGCTGTACAGCTCAATTACCACTATGGGCTGGATGAGTGCCGCCGGGTAGTAGATACACTCGAAGCCGATGCCCTGATTCTGCACCTTAATCCACTTCAAGAATGTGTGCAGACCAGCGGCGACACAAATTTTCGAGGCTTGCTCTCACAAATTGCATCGCTCTGCGCTGCGCTGCCAGTGCCTGTAATTGCGAAAGAAGTTGGCAACGGTATTTCTGCCACAAGCGCAAAAAAGCTGCTGGAAACGGGGGTCGCGGCGATCGACGTGGCAGGTGCAGGCGGCACCTCCTGGTCACTGGTCGAAAGTGAACGCGCCACCGATGCCCGTCAGCGTCGTTTAGGTAGAACCTTTGCTGATTGGGGCTTACCCACTGCTGAGTGCGTCACTGCTGTACGAGCGATCGCCCCTCAGATTCCTCTTATCGCCTCTGGTGGCTTGCGGGATGGACTGGAAGCTGCAAAAGCGATCGCGCTGGGTGCCGATCTCGCAGGCATGGCGTTTCCCTTTCTCCAAGCCGCAAATGACTCCGAAGCAGCTTTGTATGAGCTAGTAGAGATTCTTGTTGCAGAACTAACTACAGCCATGTTTTGTACGGGCTGCAAACGGCTTGAAGACCTGCGATCGCCCGGGGTTTTGCAGAAGATTTAATGGGCTATCAAAAACAAAACAGTAATGCCACAAAAACTTGCATCACTACAATCTTCGTCACTAGCAAGCGCCCAGTTTTTCTTGGACACTGCCGCTACAAACCACTTCTGATGGTGCTATAGCAGTCGAAGTGAACGTGAGGACACCTATAAACCTTGAAACTTCCTTTGAACGAAGGCTTCGATTCATCCTTCATCCTTTTGCTAATTCAAGTGATTCCACAGTGATCACGTATTGGTTTCACCGCCCCGATACACTGCGCCTGCTGTGTGATCTGCCTGGATGTCGATAACGAGGTCTGCCCACCCAGGTTTAACCACTAGCGGTTTGATGAGCAACTCAGGATGCAAGGCTTTCCAAAAATACTCAACGAAAACATCAATCTCGGCATCGCTCATACCCGGTTTACCACTGGCTCGCATTTGCTGTTCTGCCTGCTTACGCCACTGTTTGCTAAGGCGATAATCGACAGGATGCAGCACAATGAGGCTGTCTAGCCGTTGCCACAGAGGTAGATAGTCAGTGAGTTTTGTATTCATGTCATGGGCAAAGGCCCGATCGGACGCCGTTATGATGGGTGCGATCGCCTGCTCAAAAACGGCTGGATCAACTGGACGAACACCCACAAACCAGCCTTCAAACAAGATGATATCCGCACCCGAAACCAGGGTCGGAGCGATTCTGTCACCTGCGCCATTGTGCAGCGCTTTGTCGAAACGAGGGAGCGCGATCGGTTGCTCAGGCGCTAATTGGCGCAAGGCATCCAATGTCTGTAGCCCTAACTCAAGATCATGGGTTCCTGGTGGACCACGCCAGAGCAAGCGAGGGTCATGCTCTCGTAGGCGCAAACGCTCGTCATACATCTTGTAGAAATCATCCAGAGACAGGCTAACGGTCTTATAGCCGCATAATTGCAGTATCAGCACCAGGATTGCTCCAAGTGTTGTTTTGCCAGTGCCCTGCCCACCTAAAATGCCCTGTACCCAGGGGCGATCAACTGCTTGCCGCCGAGTTTTTAGCCACACTGCCAGCGGTAGCCACAAATGCCACAGAGTTTCAATCACGTTGGCAGAGAGACTCGCATGACGTTGGCAAAACTGCTCGATGCTTGGATAAACAGCCTGAAGTAAGCGCGATCGTGCCTGCAAAGTAGTGTGGATAGTCTCGGCTGTGATGCCAAATGCGATCGCGCGCCTTGTATCTTGCAACGTCGCTGCTTCTAGCTGCCGCCACTCTTTTTGCGTTAAGGACTCTCCTACTGCTAGCCGCTCAACCAACTCCTTAAGTACCGCTCGAGAAGCTATTTCAGAAGCCATGTGGTTAGAACTGAAGCATTGACTAAAGCGAGATCTTAGCGTTAGTTCTGACGTAGTGCATCCTCAAGCAGCACCTAAGCTTAAAGAATCCTAAGCTTAAAGAACCTCAAGCGCGATCGCATAGCCCTCTGGCTCGTTGCCAGACACTTCAATCATATAAGCACCATCCTGGGGTAGGCGTCCCTGCCAGCTTTTGGTATTGGTAGCGTTACTGCCGATACGCTGACCATTCGGAGCGATCGCACTAAAGCTCACGCTACCTTGTAGCACTTTTACAACCAGTATTTGCCCCTGCTTTGCTTTCAACAAATAGCGTTGAAGCTGGTTCGGTGCTATCTGCCCTGTTACAGTAGTGCCAGAGTTACCAGGCGCAAACGCAACTTGTTGAATTTGCTCTTGCGTTGGTCGTGCTAACGGCGTAATTGCCACATCCAGCGTGTAGGTACCCGTACCAGAAACCTGAATCATGTAGCGATCATCCGCAGGCAATTGACCTGTCCAGCTACGAGTTTGGTGTGATGCAGCGTCGATCGCTTCCTGGTTCGATCGCAGCAAGTTCATGACTGCCCCCTGACCTTGCAAGGTGACAGACATAATCTGACCTTGTGATGCTTGTAGCATGTAGGGCTGCATCTCTGTTGCCTGCAAATGACCCTGAACAGCAGTTGTAACCTTGCCACGGGCAAACTGCAGGCGTTGTAAGGGTTTACTGGTTTTGACTACCGCACCATCTGTGCGTGTAGTTTCAGTCTGGTTAGGTTCAGCTTGATTAGATTCAAAGGGAGGTTTGATGGCTAAGTTCGAGCCAGAAGCATCTGGTGCATCAATGATGCGAGACGCTTCTGACTGAGGCAGTTTAGCGCCCGAAACCCAAACCTCTCCGTTGGTATCCGGTGCTTTTACCCCCAGTTGCCACACGATCGGCAGTGCGATACCCAAGCCCGCCAGCAGCGTTGCAGCAATCCCAGCGCGCACTTTGCCGCCGATATTGTCCCAGCGCCGCCATCCAAGATCGGACGTATGGGTCGAGCGACGCGATGGCGCTCTTACCGGAGCAGATGTTGAGGTCTGTTGACTGATGGGTTGAGGCGTTTTAGCTGTCTGGGTTAAACGATCGCTTTGAGGCGACAAAAAATTGACGATCGCTGGCTGGTCAGGCGACGGAGCAGCAGGGTCTGGCGATCGTAACAGTGTACTTTCTAACGGTATGGCTCCAAACGATTGGAGGTCTTGTAAAACCTCAGTCGCCGTCTGATAGCGATCGCCTGGATAAACCGCTAGCATTCGCCGCAACACCATTGCTAGTTCGTCACTAACGTAGGCATACGGCTCCCAGTTCCAGGTAAGCGTCCGGCTGTCCAGCAACGTTTGCGGCTCTCGTCCTGTCAGCAGCACCAGCGCTGTTGCTGCTAGAGCATACAAATCGCTGTTAGGGTAAACTCTGCCTGTTTGTAACTGTTCGGGTGGTGCATAGCCCACTTTACCGACTCGTGTTGGTGTTGACATCAGCGGCCAGTGGCTAGTTGCCTCTTTCACCGCACCAAAATCAATTAATACAGGTAAACCCGCTTCAGGAAGAGTCTGAGTTGGCTCTAGCTGCGTCGTTGCCTGAGTCTGCAAAATAACGTTTTCTGGAGAAATGTCCCGATGAATAATGCCCTGGCTATGAATGCAGGCAAGAACTGGCAACAAATGGCTAAGAAAATACAGTACTTCAGCATCTGAAAAGGTTTGCCCTTTTTGCTTGCGATCGCTCAACAACTGGCGATAAGTTTGCCCATCTACAAAATCTTGTACTAGAAAAAAACGCTTCTCATCCTCAAAAGCAGCCCAAAAACGTGGAATTTGAGGGTGTTGAATTTGATAGAGTGTACTAGCTTCGCGGTGAAAGAGCGTTTTCGACTTTTCGATCAATGTCCCATCATGATAAGGAACAATAAATTCCTTCAAAACGCAGGGTTCATTGAAGCGCTCTTGATCGAGAGCCAAATAAGTGCGACCGAAACCGCCCTGACCGAGAACTTGCTGAATCAGGTACCGCTGGCGCAGCACTGTTCCTGATGGAAGAGGAGGCACCATATTGTGTTGAGAACTAAACCGCAAAAGGGATACATTCCCTGTGAATTCTATTGTGGCTTGTAATACGCTGCTCGTTCTGCGGTGTCTCACCCCTCAGGGTTAGGCTAAGACCATACTACAGAAAGATCTTTGATGTTATGGCATCACTTTGCGGCCTAAACATCGCGTTACAAAGCATTTTCAGCTTGACGGCAATAAGAAGTTAAGCGAAACTGTCATATATCTGAGTTATCACTCTAAGTAAGCTTAACTTTCCTGAATAAATGTTAAGATTTACTTAGCAATACTGAGACACTGTTTTTATTATTTTGTCTCACAGGCTCGTAAGTCTGTACGCGTCAGGGTTAGCTGTATCCTTCCCACCTCTGTTGTTTCATTAGCGCTAGTGTCAGAACTAGAGGATTTGGTGTGAGCTGAATCAAATCGTTAAATCTTTACTAAAAGCATGGAAACGTTAGAATTTATCATCTACCCTGACGGCAGAGTACAGGAAAAAGTGACAGGTATCGTGGGTGCTTCTTGCGCTGAGGTTACTGCGGCTATCGAAGCACAATTAGGTCAGGTTGTCAGTCAAGAGCAAACGTCTGAATATTTTACTCAACCAATTAATCAGTCGTTAGATGCGTCTAATCAGATAACATTTAGCGAGTGGTAACGTTCTTTTTTGTTCAGTCTCCTTTATTCAACTTTTAAGAATCACCATGTCACACTTCAGTCAGATTAAAACCCAAATTCGTCACCTCCCCGCTCTGAAAGCAGCTTTGACAGACTTAGGAATCGTTTGGAAAGATGGTCCTGAAGCAGTGCAAGGCTATCGTGGTCTGACTCAAACTGCCGAGCTCGCGATCGAACAAGACAACGGCTATGGCATTGGCTTTCGGTGGAATGGCAGTGAGTATGAACTAGTCGCTGATTTACAGTTTTGGCGGCAAGACTGGACTGTAGATCGCTTTCTGAGCCGTGTAACACAGCGCTATGCTTATCATACAGTTTTGAACGAGACCACCCAAAAGGGTTTCCAGGTTACAGAGCAGCAGCAAAACAAAGACGGTTCGATCCGATTGGTCTTACAGCGCTGGAGTACGTAATGTCTGATGCAGCTTCATCCAATTCGGCAGACGCTTTTGCTGGATCGGGGTTTGGAGACATGTTAAACCCTCGGACCGGTTTGGAGCCGGAACTAGGTGGCTTTTTGCGGGATGCACCAGAGCGATCGGGCTTGGAACCGGAGCTTGGTGGCGCTTTCAGACAAAAAGGTGTCTATGTTGATGAGATTACTTGCATTGGTTGCAAGCACTGTGCCCATGTCGCTCGTAATACGTTCTACATTGAACCAGATTACGGGCGATCGCGGGTTGTGCGTCAGGACGGCGATTCTGAGGAACTGCTTCAAGAGGCGATCGATACCTGTCCTGTTGATTGTATCCATTGGGTTGACTATACCGAGCTAAAACACCTGGAAGAGGAGCGTGTTTACCAAGTGATGCCGATTCCAGGCTTTCCAGTTGATAGTGCTGTTGTTGCTACGAACCGCCGTCGCCAAAAGCTGAAGGCACGCAAACGTCAGTCTTAATGCATCTTGCTATTAAATGGGGTTCGACGTTCGAGCAACGCTTTTGTTGCCCTAGCGACTGAGTACTCCTGTTCCTAGAGGAATTACGGCACTTTGCTACAGAGACAGCTTTGCTAACGGAGACGCTACGCGTTTCTTCAATGCCAGAGGCTTTATACAGCCACATAGTATAAACATAGCTGTAGAAGTTATAAGTTCGTCGCATTTCCTAATCAGCGGCGGACTTTGTTGAAATAGTCGCAGTTTTAGCGCTAGATGTTCTAGAGCCTTAACGGCAGGCGCTTTTTGTTGCAGTCCGACCGCTTATTGTTAGTAAAACCCTTCCAAAAAGGTTTTCACGCTGCCGTCAGGGCTAAGTACTAGTCGAACCTTAGCATTACGCCCACTGCTGATCGCCGAAACAAACGGTTCTCCCGCAAGTGGTCCCCCAGTTCGATCAATATAGTTACCTGCTGCCTGTCCTAGGGGCACTATGCGTTGAATCGAGCCATCGGCATTTACTAAAAGGGTATATTCCAGCGTTTGGGTCAACCCTTGTGGTGGAGTCCACCGTTGTTGAAAGTATTGTCGTGCTTCAGCGATTTGGGGGATGGTGTCAAAGGCAGTGTCCATTTGCTCTGCTGGAGCACCTTGATCGCCCGTCGCAGCACGCAAAGTTGACTCACTTGCAGATTGACTTGGTGAAGTCTTAGCAAACTCCCGGTTAAGAGCAAGCGGTTTTGGCATCGGCTGAGCTGGTTGCGTTGGTGCAGTAGCTGATGGTTGGCTCGTTGACGGCGATACTGTAATTTGATTCCCAGTCTCTTTACTCTGGGCACTACGAGTATTTGGGGTGAGCGTAACTGCCCCTGCTGGAGTGTCAGCACTTGAAATGCGAGGCAGTGGTGCGGCAACGGGAAAGGTGGGCAGTCCCGGACTTGCGGGCACTGTTGAACCAAGCGGCGGTGGCGATGGTAGCTTTTGCCCTGATGTGATCGGCGGTATCGGACTTTGAATTGCTGTTGGAGGCACTTGCATAGCGATGTTTTGATCGCTGCTGTCCCCTTGGCTAGCTGTGGGAGATGCAGGTCTCGAGCTGCTTTCAATAATTTTGGCAACTGAGGCTGAGAGTCCAACTACTAGCAGACCTGTAGCGGCTAGTTGCCCCCAACGAAGAGAGGATGGTGCTAATTGACGCGATCGCTGCACATCGGGCAGAGCAACTAGCTCCGAGGCATACTCATCCAACGCATTTGCTAAATCAAAGAGCTGCAAAGCACTCAACGAAACTTTGTTAGCAGTATCCGGCGTTGCCAGTGAGCCGAGTGCCAACGTGTGAGTCAGTAGACCACTTGGCTGTAACGAAATGGCATTCGGCGGCGATGCTGCGATCGCCCGTAGTTCATCTTGTGTTGCGGTTGGTAACACGGCAACCGCCCCTTCTGCCGCTGACGTAGTGCTTACATACGAGTGGAAACGATGCATGGTGTCGAGGTCGTACGATTGCTCGAGAAAGTGCTGCACATAGGTTGACACTGCCTCGTGGAGCGCTTCAAGCTGAACGCGATCGCCTCGTAAAACAATCCACTCCTCTTTCGGTAGCTTTGGATCATCCAAACTAAGCTGAAACCGGAGGTGCTTCAACACTGGCTGACCAACCCACCGAGACAGCGGCGAGTTTTTCGCCAGGATCTCTAATGTGCAGGTTGGAGGAGTGTAGCGTCGCAAAATAGAGTGAGACATGAAGCAAGAATTCAACGAGTGTGTAGAAGGGCTAAGAGGCTAAGAGATGGAGCATTAGAGGAGACGAGACAGAAGCAGACAGGTCAATCAGACTAAATTGATCTTGAAACCCGTCTTCAGGTAATTGCTATCCCGATCACTAACGGTTGCTTACCGTTTGCTGGTTGCCATTACTTGAGCGATCCATCAGCGCTAACCACAACCGTCGAGAACCGTTTGCAGCACTGTAAAACAGTAGATCAATTAAAAGTTTGAGCGCAAGATTATTTAGCGCTACGGGCGGCACACGATCGCCATCATTCATGCGCTCCTGATAGGTATTGTTAAACGTGTCTAGGTAATCTCCCAACAATGCTGTTTGATGTGGTTCACGTTGCTGTTCTGCCATTTGTTCTAAAAGGGCAACAGCACGTCGAATTTTTTCTGCTTGCTGTTTAGCAAGATGACAGCTAATTAGTACCAGCGCTCGTGCCTCCTCAACATCAAGTTTTTTGCGACCACCCTGCCCTTTCCGTAGTGGACTGGCTTGCCGCAACCGCCACAGGGCAACGCGATCAGCAACCAGAGACTCTAGCTTTAACTCGTTCGCTGCCTGAAGCATGGCTTCTGAACCAATCCCAGCCAGTGCTTCTAACGCTAGCAAGACCAAATCGAGTTGAGCCTTTATATTGTCCAACTGAGATGGATCGGGCTGATTGAGCAGTGGCAACGTTTCAACCGACGTAGAGTTTGGCAACTTGGCTGGAGACTGCATGACTTTAGGATAGAAAACACGAGACAATTTGACGCGGTGGTTACGTGTCTTGAAACAAGACTAGTAGATTGCTGCTATAGGTTCCCTTCTGTCTCAAGCCCAGATGAATCTTGACATATCTATAATGACCTGACCTCACCCTCTAGGCTAGAAAAAGACTTGCTTAGCTGGTGGGGCGATCACAGACACATCTCTATAGTGAAGAGGCACCCTAATCCTTCAAGAACGCTTTAGTCCAATCGGCTTGTCCATCCAAAGAGTGAATTTTTATTAAAAGACGCTTTTGTAGCTTTAGATACAGAATTTTCTGTTATATTAGCTAGTAAGAACAAAAAACGATAAATCAAGGAAGTGTTAATCATGTCTACCCAAGATCAAGCACGTGCGTTAGCAAACCGTCATCAGCACACTGTTAAGAACCGTGAGCAGTCTGCACTGAGCCGGATGGCTGCTGAAATTGGTGTATCTGGCGAAACGGCTGTGCGGAACCAACCTCGCGGTGCTGGCATGAGCTAGAGCGGTTGTTTGCTCAATGTACTTAAAACTTAGAAAGCGGGCGTAATCCAACTGAGATTGCACCCGCTTTTGTTGTGTCTCATCTATGTGCTTAGACGTGAGCAACCTGACGTAGCGATCTCACGGTCGCAATTGTGCAAGCTGCTGCCTGATCGATATCTTGCTCAGTATTAAATCGCCCAATGCCAAACCGCACGGACGCAAAGGCTAAAGCCTCTGTCAGTCCTAAAGCCTGCAATACATGCGATGGGGCAATCTGAGCCGATGAGCAAGCAGAACCAGACGAAACCGCCAACATCGGTTGTAAGCCTAGAAGCAATGCCTGTCCGTCAACACCTGCAACGCTAATATTTAAGTTTCCGGCTAGCCGCTGAGTCTGATGACCATTTAAGTGCAGTCCGTCTAGTACTGTAAGTCGCTGCCAAAGTCGATCGCGTAGTGCCCGTAGCCGCTCGGTTTCCTCTGGCATAGCGGCGATCGCTAACTCCACTGCCTTAGCAAAACCAACAATTTGCGGTGGATACAGTGTGCCCGATCGTAGTCCGCGTTCATGTCCGCCTCCATGCAGTTGGGGTGCTAGTCGCACTTTAGGATTGCGTCGTCGCACATAAAGTGCCCCGATCCCTTTCGGACCATACACTTTGTGAGCAGTGAGAGACATGAGGTCAATCTGCATTGCTTCGACATCAAGGGGAATTTTGCCGAGCGCCTGCGCTGCATCCGTGTGAAACAAAACCTGCCGTGTGTGACACAGCGCACCGATCGCCGCTAGCGGCTGCAAGACACCAATTTCGTTATTTGCTGCCATTACAGACACGAGAATTGTATCTGCTCGTAGTGCTTGCTCTAAGTCTGCCAACGCTACCAGCCCATCCTGCTGTACAGGCAGCACAGTTACTTCAAAGCCCAACGTCTGCAAGTAACGGCAGGGATCAAGCACCGCGCTATGCTCAGTGGCGATCGTCACAATATGACGACCTTTACTAAGGTACGCTTCGGCAACGCCTTTAATTGCCAGGTTATTTGCTTCTGTAGCTCCGCTAGTAAAGACGATTTCTTCTGGTGTCGCACCAATCGTGGTCGCTACTGTTGCTCTTGCCTGCTGCACGCCTGCTTCTGCCTCCCAGCCATACAGGTGGCTAACACTCGCCGCATTGCCAAAGTGCTCTGTAAAGTAAGGGAGCATGGCTGCCAAGACACGAGGGTCTACAGGTGTCGTGGCATGACAATCCAGATAAATTGGGCGTTGAACCATGCACACCTCTCAGCAAAAGCTACAGGTGCTTACAGTGGCACCTCTTCATAGTCTAGATGATTGCTTACTTGGGATTGGTTACCGGAACGCGATCATACTGTTAGCCCTAGTACGAGCAGCAACAGGTTGACACCACATAATGATTGACGATGATCCCTTAGCTTCCTAAGATGAGAGTAAGATTAAAGAGTGTAAAGATAAATTACGCTTCTGTATCAGCATAGTTCTACGATAAAGCCGCTATTCCCCATGTCCACTCCTCCAGCTTTTGTTACAGGGCGATCGGTACGATCGCGGTTCGAGCAACTTCTGCGCCATACAGCTGTTCTCCTTTTTGCCTTGGCACTTTGGCTTAGTCCAATTAATGGTTTAGCTCATTCAACTGCGTACGCCTACAACAATCCTGAATTGTTGCCAGACGTACAAACGCCCGTGATTGACTTGGCAAATGCCTTGACTGGTCAACAGGAAGCAAACCTGGCAAAGGATTTGGAAGACTTTGAACAAGAAACGGGTTGGAAACTGCGGGTACTCACTCAGTTTGAGCGTACACCTGGTCTTGCGGTAAAGGACTATTGGGGACTGGACAACCACAGCGTTTTGCTGGTGGCTGATCCGCGTGGCGGCAATCTGCTTAATTTCAGCGTAGGTGATGATTTTTACCCGTTGATGTCTCGTACGTTCTGGATTGAACTACAGACCCGCTTTGGCAATCAATTCTTTGTGCGCGAACATGGTGAAGACCAGTCGATTCTAGAAGCGCTGGAATCAATTAAACTGTGTCTGCGTCGAGGTGGTTGCTTGGTTGTGCCTGGGCTGCCTCCAGAACAGTGGGCTCTAACGTTGATCACCTCTATTGTGGGTGGTGTGGTCTGTGGTTTTGCCGCTAAGCCTCGCAAAGAAGGGCAGGTTATCGCGTGGCAGTGGGCACTGATCTTCTCTCCACTGTGGGGCATTCTCTTCGTTGCCTTCGGCATTGGGCCCGTTGTTACTCGTACCTCTGACTGGCTACCGCTGTTCCGCAACATTGCTGGCTTTATGGTTGGTGCTCTAGCTGCCTTTTTGGTGCCTGTACTTAGCCGTAACCCTTCCTCTGATGAAGTATGAGTCTGTTTGAGTCCAGTTTTTAGGTATTCGCTTGAGTCTTGAAGCATAACGATCGCAAAGGGTCGCCATTTGGGACTGGCAAGTGTAGGCTGTTTACCACAAGCAATTATTTTGTAAAGGGTCGCGATGGAATGGCACTCAACAGATGCTCAAAGTCTAGCGATTATTGATCGAGAGATTGGCGAACATATTTTCTCACCTGCCGAATACGAGCTGGTTCGTCGCGTCATTTATGCAACGGCTGATTTTGAGTACAAAGTGTTGCTTCGCTTTGCAGACGCAGCACTACAGTCTGGGGCAGCTGCTCTTGCTGCACGAAGTACGATCGTCGTCGATGTGCCGATGGTGCAGGTGGGCATCACAACTAACATTCAGAATACGTTTGCGAACCCCGTCTATTGCAGCATGGAGGCGCTTACTCGTCCTCAAAAGGAAAAGACTCGTGCGGCTTGGGGCATTGAAACACTTGCTCGACGCTATCCAGAAGGCATTTTTGTTGTTGGTCAGGCGCAGACAGCACTCACAGCGTTAGTCGATTTAATTGAGGCGGAAGAGATTCGTCCGGCACTCATTGTTGCGACACCTTCTGGTTTTGTTGACGCAGAAATTGCGAAAAAGCGTTTAGCTGATTCACTCATCCCCCATATTCGGATCGAAGGTCGTAAGGGCAATGCAGTTGTGGCAGCAGCGATCATGAATGGGTTGGTCGATCTAGCATGGCAGGCATACGGGCGAGAGCAGAACGGCATGATGTGAAAGGGTGAATAAGCCAATGGGGCATCTGCTCATCACAGCAGCAAGCATTTAGAACTGTTGCCGTGATGCTTCAGTTACCAGTTGGTTGAGGGTCTGTTGCGAGATCGACGACGTGAGCGACGACTCAGCTCAATTGCCCCACCACGATCCCTATCCTCATATCGCTCTCGTGATTGCAGATCGCGTTCTGACTCAAATCGATTGCTGCGATAACGTTCATCCCGATCCTGCGCGTCCCGATCTTGCCCATTTAACTGGTGGCTCACCTCAACAAACGTCTCACGCAGTAGCAAGGGATAATCACTTACCCAAAGGTTATGGTTAGGGACGTAAATGTCAGATGTCTTGTTAATTCGACCCAGATCGCCCCGGTTAGACATCACTACCATTTCTGCTGCATCACCAATTGCGATCGCCTGATAATCTCGCTTAAGCGGCACTTGGAGTCGGCTCGTAAAGCCTGTCTCATCGCCTACAACCAGGTTGAAGCGCCGCTCTCTGTTTTCGACAATTACTAATTCACCCCGTTCATTCACCGTTTCTTCTTTACCAATCAGCTCCTCGGTAACAAAAGCATCAATGACATCCCCCTGCCAAAAACCGCTATAGGCGTACTTACGAAACTCAATATTCTTTAAGCTCGCCCAAAAAACAGGTCCCCATAGCCAATACAACCCCGTCACAATACCCAGTAGAAACCGGATAAAGCCAAAGCCCTCACCTAAAAGACTGCCTAACAGTAGAATGACCGTCACGCCACCGATCGAAATTAGCAGACGCAAGAGCAAGGCAGGAAATTTTCCCCAACAGTAGATGTACTGCGGTCCAGTAGCCACTGCCGGAACCAACGTTTCAAAGGTTTTACGGGTTAATGGAATGAGCATAGCTATGGCTGATGAATGCGATCGCAAACAGATGAATTGCTACGAGCCTAACATTAGACGAAGGACTCAGCCCACTGATAGGTGTTGCGTCAGTAGTTATCTCTCTTGAAAACGGTTTAATCTGTTGTTGATGCTGGTGCATAGGACGCTGTCTTTGCCTATTGACTGATCAACTTATCCCTGCCCTCTATGCTCCTACTAAATAGTGCTTCTTGTTGCCCTGAAATTTCCTTTTACCGAACTTAAGTTACAAAAAGAGTGAATTTACGGACTTAGGTAGAGTAGAACTGGCTAATCTTTAGAAGTCTTTGAGTACTATATCGGATGGTTCTAGCAAGGAAAGGCAGCAGAATGGATACAGAGTCTGAGGAACGCACTCGGAAAGGCTAGACAGGTATAGGGGGCAACTATGTTCGTTTAGCTTTTGCAACTAGGAGAGCGTACTTACAGGCAGACTGCCTGACCCTGGGGGCTTATTAGGGTCAGGCAATTTTTTTGGCAATTTTTGGCTGTTCATTAAAGTGATTTTGTACAAAATAACGGACTTCGGGCATTCCAGGGGCTAGAGCAGTTGCTTAAATTTTTAGATCAGCTTTAAAGCGATTTCGTCCAAAAATGAACTGCATTAAACTTGATGGCAGCCTTTAAGAAACTGTTTGTAAATGTATGTGAAGTAGAAGACAACTACGGTCACAAAGGCGCGATACCAGAAGAGTGACATCTACATGGCTTGAGGATATGAGTCAGCCTTACTACGACAGTGACCTGACCGATGAG
>NZ_JACJOZ010000071.1:0-8354 GCF_014695795.1 Phormidium sp. FACHB-592 | reverse complement strand
CTCATCGGTCAGGTCACTGTCGTAGTAAGGCTGACTCATATCCTCAAGCCATGTAGATGTCACTCTTCTGGTATCGCGCCTTTGTGACCGTAGTTGTCTTCTACTTCACATACATTTACAAACAGTTTCTTAGCTCTGCTAATAGCCCGTTTGGACTTGGTTAGTTGCCTGTAACGCAAACCACCAACGCAAGAATCAGACTTTCAGTCCCTTAAAAGTGCCAAAAGTACCTTTGGATTACGCATACTACAGACTTAAAAAGTCCAACTTTAGTCCAGAGGGTGTAGTACGGCTGAAAGGGCTATGAAAAAAACTGATATGAGCGGAAAAGGTGTTTCAAATAAGACTGCTTCGTCTCACCAAGAGAATAGTCCTATCTCAGTAGTGAAACTGAGATTTTTGTAGCTTTACAACACCTATATGTAAACTTCAGTAGAGCTACGAATCTGAAAGAGCCTGGTGATCTGCGTGAATGAGCATATCGCCTCACTCTACAGTCATGATAGCCGTCTCGACCCGAAACTTAGATTTGTGTAGCTTTATGTGAGCAATACGCAGGCTTCAGTAAGCTTACGAATCTGTACAGAGCCAATTAAATGACACGAAGACAAATTCGTGTCGCCCTGCCAGATCCTGCTGTTAAAGGTTTGCAGCTGCTCGGTTGCTGAACAATTGATCATCTGGTCATCAGGCTTACTAAGTTGGCTCCAGGCGGAAGGTTCATCAGGTCTAGCTTTACTGCTCTAATGCCACTAAGGCGTCTCCATGACAAATAAAAAGTCACTGTACAGATTTTGCCGGCTATAGTCAGCGATTGTAGGGGTGCGAGTGTAGTTGAGACTCCTTAGCTAAACACGCCCTGAGACTTATGCAACACTGTTGCAAGGTTCCGGTAGTGTGAAACAACAGCCCCCTAAACCTGAGAGGCATTATTAGGATCGGTTGCCACTGAAGATGGCGATGCCGATGGCACGACTTTCACACAAGAAAAGTTCGAACAGTCAGTCAACGTCACTCCCGGTCGTTTGCTCCTTTCAAATCACCGCCCACTTAAAGCATTCTCCTTTGCTAGATCTTGCTATGGTTACTGAAGTCAAGACTTCGGTAATTGGAATCGTGCAGCTATGTCCTTTGGAGCGTTTGAAAAAGCCGCACTCAGCGATCAAGAGATCACAGCACTGTGGAATACGTTCGTCTTGAGCGATCCAGAGGGCGAGACCGACCCCGTTCAGCCCCGAACCATTTCGATCGCTGCTTTGAACCAGATGCTGCAAGACCTCGGACGCACTCCAACCGAAGCAGAGTTACAGCACCTGATACAAGAGGTCGATCAAGATGCCTCTGGCACGATCGAATTTGAAGAGTTTCGTGCCTTGCTGTTGTCGAGACACGGTGATCGCGCTAGTCGCCTCACGCTTGCGTTTAGCGTACTCGATGAAGATGACAACGGTCGAATCAGCGCCGAGGAACTGAGTCAGGTAATGCAGCCGTTTGGCTTAACCGATGTCGAACTCGACGAGATGATTCAAGAAGTCGATCGAGATGGTGATCGTTCGATTAATTTTGAAGAATTCTGTCAATTGGTGGCACAGGAGTCCGCTTCTGGAAAAGGATACAAAGACACACTGAATTTCTCGAATCGTACCCCAGTGCTCGACGGAGGCAAGCCTTTAAAGACCTCTAAAACGGCGCAAGGCGCGCCTGAACAGCCTTCTGTGCCTGTCGCAGCAAAGCGCCAAGGAACATCGCGACTACAAATGCAGATGGGGCTCTTCCGCTTGCTTCAGGGCGCAGCTTATCGGTGCTTCCGGGAGAGCTTCTGCGCCAATCACGAAACGCATTTGCGCGTTAAAAATCTGCCTTACTGCATGACGGATTTTGTTCCCTTTGTCGAAGAGACGATCGCACTCTACAAAGCCTTGGGAGTGATCGAACCTGCCTGTTATCCGGTCTTGGATGCTCTCGTCACCTCGATTGTCGAAGAATACGCTCGGCTCAAAGCTCGCATCCAACACTGGGACAGCCTCGAAAAAACACCAGCAATGTTAGCGACCGAGCAAGCAATGGTAGCGGCACGAAAAAAGTCTGCAACCGTTCAAGAAAAGTTTGCGGCGGGCATTGAATTTGCGATCACGCTGAAAAAGCAGCGGCTCAACTTAGCAGACGTCACAGAAGGCGTGCTAGCGATTCATGAACTCGACCGCTTGAGAAAGCTGGAAGAGCAGATCGACAGCCCTCTGAACCCATCTGACGACGACCCTAAAGCCTACTTGAGCCAGTGGAACCAGGTAATTTTGTCCGATGCCTCTGAAGCGATCGATGGGGCAATGATGCCTGTCGCCTATTGGTACGAAGACTTCATGCCGAAACTGCTGGCAGCGTTTAGCGTCAACACAGCGGCGGATATCCAGCCGAACACTCACCCCCTTGCACAAGAGCTAGACCAGTGGTACGAGAGCGCTAAAGCAAAGGGAGAGTTTGATCGCTTTGGCATCGATCTCGTAGAAGCATTCCCCGACTGCACAGTCCCTCAAAAACTCATGCTCAAGCAGGCGTGGCAGTTAACGCGACCCTATCTCCACGGCGTACAAAAACGGCGTGAACGGGTCGAGTGCGGACGCGAATCTGGCAGTCTGTCACAGTATGTCACCTTTGTCGATGTCTATCTCAATCAGCGCGACGTGCAAACGGCTCAGATGCGACTCAGCTACCCCTACTATCTAGGCTCTGCGGTCTGGCGGTTTTTGCACACTACGGCTGAAATTGTTTGTACGCGCCCCCTCGAACCGCAAAAGGCACTGGTGGTCCAAATTAAAGCTTTCTTTCGACGGTTTGCTGCGCTCTACCCCTGCCCTTATTGCCGTCACCACCTCAATCTGTATGTGGTGCAAAATCGAGAGGTAGAACTGTACCCGGTCGAATATCTGCTGTTAGGGCGCGATCTTCCCGTCACTAACTTTGTGGTGTCGCTTGAGGACAAGCTCTCAACCCTCAGCGATGGGGTATCCCTGCGCTTGTTTTTCTGGAAGCTTCACAATACGGTATCGGCGTCGATCTCACGCTCTGAAGCATGGTATCGCCGTGATGAAAAAGCCTTTTACACGAGCCGCTATTATCCGAGCTTAGAAACTGAACTGGCGCAAGCGAAAATTCTCGAACAGAACTATCTGAGCCGCGATCGCGTCTCCCGGCTCTACAACGTCTTCAAGCCCGTTTCTGGCTTAGCTGGACTGAGACTAATCCTGAAAAAGCGACTCGAGCAGAGCGATGGTGTTGGCAGCACAGCAGTGAGTGTTGCCGCTCAAAATTATATTCAGGAGTTAGACCGAGCCATGCTAGATGGACAGTTCTTGCAAGAACTATACTGCTTTTATCCTGGTTTAGTGGATCCGATACCACAACCGACGAGTATCGATGAAGCGTTCGCGCGAAGTGGCTTCTTTACAGAAACGGTACTGAGCCCAAGCAAGGGTCTAGAAGGGCAAGAAACCACTAGCGAGTAAAGCTCTGTAAAGTGGATTTTCGGGGCGTTGGAAACCTGCCTCTGGGCAGGAAGTGTAAGACATCACGGTTCTTGGATCTATCTTCGGAACAAGGTGGAGCCGCTGATCGCACCCGCTACAGTTTTCGTTCAAAGAGGCTTTGTGCTCTACCCTCGGTCACTCACTCAATGAGCTGGGTTCTGCTCTGTCTTTCGATAGCAGAATCTCTAAGCAGCATACCTAAACGGAGGGCAGCACATAGAGCCTAAACAGTCAGTCTCGGTGCTCTAGAACTTGTGCCGAATAACGGCACAGCATCCTTTAGAGCTTTGCCACGTATAGTTCTTAAACTATCAGTCAAACTCATCCCGTTCACTTTAATCGCTGTTTGGACTGTGTTTTTCGGCACCTCATAGAACGCTGCCACTTGCTCTGTTGTGGCAATGCCTTGCCCCTGTCAAACAGGAAATATGAGGACTTTTATCTTGTTTAAGATTGTCTCCGCCCGATCGCTTTGCATTTCTGCAAGCTGGCGATCGCGAATGGTCTGGATTCAATGAAAGCAGCTTCTGACAATGACATATGGGCTATGAAATCACTCATAAACCGTAAGGCAAAGCGTCATTTCGCTTTTGCGATCTGTTCAAGCTCTACAAGTTTTGCCTTCAGCGCTTGTTGGAAGGCTTTAATCTCGTCTGCTTGCCAGTCTTCTACAGTGATTGCCTGCAAGTTTTTGATGACTCGTTGAGAGGGGGTACGAACGGACGAGCCGCCAGCATGATGAGTCTTGAATAAAGCATTGACTAACTGACGGGTTTCACTCAATGATAGATTTTCAGTCGCTGCTTTCCTGGTAGCTTCAGTGCGCACCGCTACGGCTGCCACCTCGTCTAGATGCAGCTTCTCAGCCGAAAGTTTGTTGAGTTCTCGCACCTTACTGGCATCTAAGCCTGATTCGCGTACTACCTCCTTAATGTCGGTAGCGATCGCTAACATGGGAAAGACATTTGTACTGATAGAGGTTGGGTTCAGTTGGTAGCCCAGCAGTGTTTGCAGAATGCTAAATTCTGCGTCTTGTTTCAGCGCCACTCTCTCTAGCCACTCACGCTGCTCATCCTTTGATGCAGTTGTGATCGCTGTTAGCTCTGAAAGCTGCTTGTTACGTTTCAGGCGTTGCAATGACGTGTTGAGGATAGTGGGAATCCGATCGCGTTCCACTTCTAGTTCGGGGTGACGATAGACAATCTGGTTGAGCAAACACTCGGCTAGGTCGAGTGGATGTAAGTCCTTCCGATGGATCGAAGTGGACAGCGCTTGACTTTGGATTTCCTGAATATTGATTGCCTCTGTCTCTAGCGGCATAATCACGGCTTTCAGCGTCTGCCAAGGGATCAGCGGTGCTGCTCGCCAGCGTCGTTCGCCATCAAAAAGCAGGTAGTCGTCTTTCCACGGAAACAGGATTACTGGCGTGTGCTGTCCTTCTTCCTTCAGCAGTGCAGCAAAGGCTTTTAGTTCAGCTTGCGGAAACGTTTGGCGCGGCTGAAGAGCATTCCGTTGGATACGAGAAATCTCAATTTCTTTAACCCCACCTTGCAGGGAAAGTTGCTGGGTTAATGCCTGAACTTTTGCCTCCAGTTCGAGCTTGCCCTGTTCCGCAAGTTCCTGGCTTTTGAGTTGTACAATCTCAGCTTCTAATTCTTCTACCCGGCTCGATAATTGGTGAACTTTTTGGGTTTGTCCAGCTTCAGCAAAAATTTGGCTGGCTCCGATTGGTTTAGGTCTTACCATTACTTTCCTTTGAGTACTGCGATAATGCGAGTCACGATAGGGTCAAATGATTTGACGATCGCATCTCCAGGTTGATAAAGATGCACAGGCAACCCTGTACCACTAGCGCTTAAGATGAAACCTGACTCCTTGATGGGCGGGAAACAGGTAATGCCCATTTGCTGTAGTTGATAGGGAATTGTTTCAGTTAAATCGCTATCTGTCCTGGGCTTCCCCTGCTTGTCGAGACCGAGTAGGTTTCGGTGAGCCGCAAACTTAGCCACATTGACCCTAGAAGGCACAAACCCCAAGATTTCTGGTTTAGGACGCAAGCGAAGCGCTTCAATCTTTTGATAAAACCAATGCACCATACCCGCTGCCCCAAAAGAGTCTTTATATTCCGGCTTCAAGGGCACCAAAATATGAGTCGCTGCGGCAAGGGCAATCAAACCCATTGGCTCCAAGGATGCAGGCGTGTCTAAAATAATAACTTCTGCATCTCCTCTAACTTGTCTTTTAGCACCTCGTAGCGGCGCTCATAGAGATGCACGCTACGGATGATGTCTTCCAACGGTGCTCCACCTTGGAGGAGCTGCACCTTGTCTGTATGCTCCTTCCAAATTGGCACTAGAGGATAACTGCCGTTAAATTCTGGATCGAAAACTATTGCTAGCGATTGTTCTTTTTCGGGGGCAGTTGTCTTGCCTGTAAACAGGCTTAATGATCCGTTTTGATCAAGATCAATCAGAACTACTTAATGCCCCTTCTTTCCCAGCGCATACGCTAAGTGAGTTGCTAGCGTTGTTTTTCCAGACCCTCCAGTATTGCTCTCAATGGCAATTTTTATTTGCTGGGTCGCTTTAGGCATATGAGGTTAGTTCTGTACCATAACGTTAGAGTACATCGTGTACTCTAACGTTATGGTACAAGCAATTCTGCTACGAGCACGAGCGGATAGCGTCGTTTAGGCTCAGGTAGAGTAGTTTCTGGTGGAGTAGTTTAAGCAAGCTGAAGCGCAGAATCCTTACAGTATAAGGGTTTTATTCACTGTGTCAGCTTAAAGCTAGCCCAGAACGGCTTGAGGCAGGCTCCTTACTGTCATTGACCGCGTTGCGGCTTACAATCGGCAAAACCCAGAGCTTCCTCATCAAGGTAAGAGGCGATCGCCATTTCGACAATTGCTTCAAGCGGATAGTCAACTGCTGCTGCCCTTTCAATTAACGCCATGCGGATGCGCTCCGGCAAGCGCTGTAGAATTGCTTGGGCATCAGCAGAGGATAGCTGCTCTAGAGTTGTGCTGCTTGAGTTCATGGCATCAGCTCTCCATCGGAATCTGGGCATTGTATGGCGGCTCTGTTGCCCGCAGTAATAATGATTCTAGCTCAGAGAGCCAGAGTGGGCTTCTCCAATGTGGAAGTGGAGACACAGCGATCCTGATGTCATGGTCAGAGTACTGAGCCAGCCAGGCCCAAAGAAAAGCCTTGTGACCATTCACGAAGCGCGTGCGTAAGTTTTTCGTTTTGCCAATATACAATAAGCCCACACTACGATGGCGGACAGCATACACTCCAGGACGAGCCGGAATCGTGGAAAAGCTTCGGCTTACAGGTTGGCAGTCATTAAAGGGAGTGGCTATAAGTTGATCCAGTATTCTACGGGCTTCAGCGTTTGTCTCATCAGTCATTCAGGTTCTTAGGCTCAAAACACTCTGAAAGATCATAAGGCTCGATGGGCGCTTGTAATACCGCTAATGCTTCTGCGCAACCTTCTGCTTCCACAGGTAGCAAAGTCATTGCTAACCGCTCAGGCTAAGGATGAAGAAGATGTTCGCAGCGAGTGTTCCCTGTCTAACTCACTGCAAGCACCAAGACGGTGAAAGTTCTATCAGTCAAAGGTGCTTTAACTGAAGTAAGACTATAGCGACGGACGTGAAAACCCGATTGATAGCAGATTTGAATTCCCGTGCCCGTGCGCGTCGAGCATGGTAGACTTTTGCCTCATCGATCACCTCTTCTAGCATTCCTGGTTTCGCTTGAGCAAGTGCCCATAAGCCCTGTAAGAGAGTTTCTGGCGTCACGCCTGCTAATCTATAACGGTACGCCGTATTGCGAATGGGTCGTTTGAATAGTTGAGATTGATTAGTACAAGGGTAGGCACACGCTGAATTTTGTCTTGCCAGGGATACTGTCTGCGGTGATGCTGCCGCCATGTTTTTCAATCACTTTTTGAGTAATGCTTAAACCTAAGCCACTACCTTCTCCCATTGGTTTGGTGGTGAAGAAGGGTTCAAAAATTTTTGCTTGAATCTCTTATCAATATGTGATCAACGGCTCCTTTTTTGATGGTACGTATGCCAAGGCGAAGCACGCAGGTTGGTTGTGGATATTGGGTCAGAACTATGCCCTTATTAAACAAGACCCTCAGCTCACCCATATTGCACTGTACAACACGAAAAATCAGCAAATTCAATTTGTGGACTACCAAAACTTCACCCCTAGTCGTAGCAATGAGGTGATTGAATTTCAATCAGGCCCCATCGTTGTAGAGAACAGCCAGGTAGCCAAACCTTACATTGCCAAGAGTTTGAACGGATCTGCTCCCTATACGCGATCGCTCTTGGCTGTGACGGATAATAGAACCAAATATTTCATCACTGTAAGAAAACCGATCCGATTAGATGACCTCGCTAACTATTTGCTATCCCTAGAGATCTTTGCAGGAAAGCGCTTAGATGTGTTGAATTTGGATGGGGGTCCATCTGTTGCGCTGTATTCTAGGGAACTGATCAATTTACGTTATAACGACACAGCTCAGTTGCCAATTTTGTTAGGAGCTCGTTAGGTACACCGACAGTTTAGGAGCGAGGAGCTGCCTTGCCAAATTATCTGAAGGACTGCGCTAGCGATCCCTAATGAGAGAACCAGAGACGAAAACAGCCTCTTTCAGCCAATAGTCTTGCATTTCAGCAAAGGTTTTTACTTGCCTACCGTAAATAGGATTTCCTACCAACAAGGTTTGTTTTGCAGGATCAATTGCCAGCAGAGCGATCGCGTGAGCAATGGCGGTTGCTCCCACAGGCTCCATAACATGCAAAATTGCGAGTTG
>NZ_JACJOZ010000070.1:0-37607 GCF_014695795.1 Phormidium sp. FACHB-592 | reverse complement strand
TTTTTTTGTCGCGTTAGCCCCCATTTCTTGAGTGCTCGGCTAATTGTACTGGTACGAACCTGGAGTTGAGTTTGTTGCTGTAAGCGACTTGCCAGTTGTGGCAGTGTGGCATCCTTATCCGCTTGCACCAATTGTTCAAGTACTTGCTGCTGCGGCGATTGTAAGGTTGGTTTGGGACCACCCACAGAGGCTTTAGGAGCAAGGCTATGGGTTTCACGTTCTTGCTTCAGCAGTCGGTGTACGCAGTCGGGGCTGACAGCAAAGCGGTGTGCTCATTGACGGATTGAGCCTTCACCGTTGTTGTAAAGGTCTACATTTTTTTTGGCGTAAGTCGCAGGCGTAAAGCCTCATAGAAGCAGGGGAAATAGAGCAATTCTGAATCTTATAAGTGTACTTAACAAACTTACACAACGCTGTAATCGTCAACCGCTCTGCACCGAACCCATTGATGGTCACGTTTTTTTCGACCAGCAGTTCGCCCAGATTCAGCATGATGGTGCCACTCAGGTTTCCCGCAAAATTGATCGTGCCCCCCGCACTGATCAGCGACAAAGCCTCCCGTAAGGACAAATCCCCCGCGCCAAAGTTGTTGTCTGATTCATCAACCAAGGTATCCACCGTAAGATTGGACAGTGGTTGCAGTCGGGCGTTTGTGGTGCCAATGCGATCGCTGCTGACGCGAACAATCAATGCTTGATCACCCATGCCAATTCGGTTGCCCCCCTGACTGGTAAAGCTGCCATTCACATCATGGGTACTATCAGAGGCGGTGTTGCGGGCGATCGTCGTGTTTTTGATCGTCGTCGTTCTGTTAAACAAGGCGGTGTCGACTCCGTCCCCATTAGTGCCGGAGTAATTATCAATAATCGTGCTACCGATGACAGTTAGGTGACCGCCGCTGTCAATCCCTCCTCCTGCTCCACTCGATGAATTGTTGTTGACTGTACTGCTAATCACCTCCAACCTGCCATCATTTTCAATGCCGCCGCCGCTGACGGTGGACGTGTTGTGCTGCATCAGGCTTTTGATGATTTTTAAGGTGCCACCGTTGTAGATGCCACCACCACTGCCATAGGTAACGGAATTGTTTTGCACAGTGCTGTTGGTTAGGGTCAGATTGCCATAGTTGAGGATGCCACCGCCAGCAGCCCTTCTGAGGAAGCCGTTGGCGATCGTCATTCCCGACAGGGCAACCGTTGGAGCATTCGTAGGGATCAGTCGCACATTCTCCCAATCAAATATTGGCTCCATGCCCATTTGAAATACTCTGGAAGCTCCGTTGCCGCTAATCATCAGGTCAGCCGTGCCACTGCCGTTGATCGTCAGGTGATCCAGGAATGTGCAGTTGCCCGTTGGTGAGAGTGATGGTCTGGGAACCAGTGCCCAGGTTGAAACTGATTATGTCCGCGCCAGCTTTGGCGTTGGCGGCATTGATCGCTTCCCGCAGGGTGATCACGCCATCGTTGGCATCGATCGTGTCTGCGGTGCTGGTGACGACGAAGGGATCGAGGGGTGCTGCAACCGGTTGGGGCAGCAGGGTGCTAGAGCTAGCGCTGCGGAATTCCTGGCTGAGGGGAACTTGTAGCGAGTCGGATTGCGACAAAACAGTTGGGTTCAACGCAGCCAGTTCAGTGGTCAAAAGCGAATTTGTAGAGTTGAAGCAGGAGTTGTTCATAGCAATAGTCCTTGGTTGAAGTGACGCAGGAGATACAGGGTGTCTCCATCGCTTTCTGCGGGCAGGATTTTTGGTTTATGCAGTCGCGATGATCAACCGTCAAAGAAGGGGCGATCGCTAATCTCGCTGAACGAAAGGGGAAAGGTTGAGGGTTATCCCTTTTCCTTTCCCTTGTCAGAAGTAGGACTATACCCACCCAAGCACTATTGCAAATCAGTTAATTGAATCCAAGTACATTAGCCAGTCGAACTCGCTCACCGCGATCGGTAGATTGATGAAATCGAGCGGTAATTCTTCAAATGGCAATCCACTGTCCATTAGGCTGAGAGGTGCTGTAAACTCAAAGGCTCCAATGTCCCGTCTACCGTTGGAAACAAGCTGTCCGCGTTGGTCGGAAGATTGGTTAGTAGGATTGCCAGCATCGATCGCAGCACTACCTGTCAATAGTGCGTGCGTTGGGGTTGTGCCACCATTATTTTGTAAAGCACTTAATTGCGGATTAAGCGGATTGCCATAGAAACCATACCGATCCCCAATTTGAACAAAGTCAGAGGTTCCAGTGGTGTCGCCGATCAGGTTGTAGCCACGGCTGACGAAAGAGCCATAAGCATCTCCAATCGGGTTCGACAGGGTCCGATTTTCAGCCACGATCGAGTTCCCAATCGTCGTGGTGCCACCCATGCGATAGTGATAGATGCCGCTACCTGACCAATTGGCAATATTGTTGGTAATCGTGCTGTGGTCAACTGTTAAAGTGCCGTCACCTTGGTAAATCCCGCCGCCTTCCTGGTTTGCTGTGTTGCCGCTGAAGGTGCTGTTGCTGATAGCAACCGTACCCCAATCCACGTAAATCCCGCCGCCATGATAGATTGCGGTATTGTTGTCTACGGTGCTGTTGTTCAGGGTCAGGGTGCCCACGTTATGAATACCGCCGCCGTAGACCGCACGATTGTTGGTGAAGCGGCTGTTGCTGACGTTCAACGTGCCATAGTTTTCAACACCGCCACCAGAGTAACCATTGGCGAATCCATCCCGGATGGTTAGTCCTTCCAGATTGACCGTTGCACCATTGGCAATCTCGAACACTCTGGAGGTATTGTTGCCACTGATACGAATGCGATCTGCCCCTGTTCCGTCGATCGTCAGGTTTTTGTTAATCAACAGTTGGCTGTTGAGGGTAATCGTTCCTTGCAACTCAGGGGCAAAGGTGATTGTTGTGCCAGCGATAGAACCCTCAATCAGCTCTCGTAATGAAACATCTCCAGGGCTGAAATTTCCATCGTTTTCATCCACCAGAGTATCAACAACGGTTGGTATTGGATCTTTCAGGGTCAAACCAGCGAGATTACTGGGAGCAACCGTGTAGCGATCGCCCTTTACCACCACAAATTCGATGCGTTCATCGCCTTCTCTCAAAGAGTCTTGTAGGGAAGTGACCTGAAACGCAGTACGGGTCTCAGGAGCGAAGAGGGAGCCATACGGCATTTGAACCGTGACAAAATCGCCATTAATGCTGGCTCCACTTACAGTGAAGTCAACTCCCAACTTTGCTGTTCCCACACTTTTAAGCGTGATCGCCATTGCGCTTCCAAAACCAGGTTTAGTTAAAACAAATTGCTCAGAGTTTGGGCTTACTTCGCTGATAACCCCGTTGCTAGAGGAGACTGTAATCGTTGGTAACAACTTATCTCCATAGACGACGCTGACTTCGCCTGCATGATTGAACAATGAAGAGCCAACTTTTTCTCCAGGGGCACCAATCGCCAGATCATCGCTGCCATTGCCATCAAAATCACCTGTTGCCAAGGCTGCGCCAAACAAGTCGGCATCTTCCAAACTGGCACCAGTAATATGGCGCTGATCAATCAGTGTATTGATCGTGGGCGCTAAACCTCTATCGCTTCCGACGATGACTGAAAATGCGCCACCTCGCCTCGAACCTTCCGTTTCCCCAGGGGCACCAACCATTAGATCTGAGCGACCATCATGATTAATATCACCAACTGCGAGAGCTTCACCAAAGCGATCGTCTTTTTCAACCCCACCCGCCATGCCAGGGCTATTTTGATCAATCAGTTGATTGCCTGCATTCGTCAGTCCTTGAAACCGCTTTCCATAAATAATCGCGACTGCACCACCATTGCTGTCATCCACGTTCACACTCGTGCTCCAGTCTTCGCCCGGAACCCCGATCACCAAATCTGCAATGCCATCTCCATTAAAGTCACCCGCTGCCACGTCATAGCCAAATTGATCCCCTGCTTCAATGCCACCTTCCAGGTTAAATTGACTTCCTTCGGTGCCGTTTTGATCCCAAAATTGGTTCATCACTCGCGTTAGCCCAGACTGGCTGCCGTAGAGGACGCTGACGGCTCCACCGGGAACATTGCTGATGCCACCCATACGGAAGCGTTCACCGGGAGTGCCGATTGCCAGATCATCTTTGCCGTTTCCATCAAAATCACCCGCTGCCAGGGAGAAACCAAAGCGATCGCCCCACTCATCTTTAGAGTTAAACCGACGATCGGGAGCTGCTTCCGCTGCACCCAAAATACCTGCAGAATCCTGGCTCCAGATTTGGGAAGTACTGGTCAACCCGACATTTGCAGTGCCGTGAAAGATGGTGACGGAACCTTTTTCACTATTCGCGAACGGATTGCCCGCTGCTAGGTCGTCTGTCCCATCGCCATTAAAGTCTCCAACCTCCAGGGCATAGCTACCGGTAGCCGATAATAAACCGGGTTGTAGCAGTCCATTGCTAGTGCCATTCAAGATATGAACGCCAGAACCACTGCCAACCGCTAGATCTATCTTGCCATCGTTGTTGAAATCGCCCGCTGCCAGCGATCGTCCGAACGCAATGGAACCACTTGCCTGAAAAGTTTGGATACCCGTAGTCGATAGCCCTGTGGCTGAGCCATACATCACACTGACCATTCCTGGACCGTTGTATCGGTAGTCGTCATACTTTTTGTTTGAGTCGTCACTATATTTAGAGGCACCTTCGCCCGGCGAGCCAATGGCTAAGTCCATATAGCCATCGCCGTTAAAGTCTCCTGTTTCTACCGTTTGTCCAAATTCATCTCCCCGCTGATAAACAGACACTCCTTGACCAGTCGAGGCTATAAATCCGTTCCGTGCTGCGCCTGGAAAACTACCTGCCCCTTGTTGCCAGGTTTCTGAGCGGACTCCAAAAAGGGGCGGCGGAGTATATGACGCACTGGCTTGGCTAGAGGTTGAGCCAAGGGCAAGCAGGGGATCTTGTAATTCATGAGGTTGAACCAGAAGATTGGAGGGGTTGATATTGAGTTGGCTCTGAAGATTTTGTAAGTTTGAGTTGCAGGAGAAATCCATGAGTCTAATCCTTTGCTAAAAGTGTGTGCCAGGGGTGCGAGAGACAAAATTCAGCAGACTGAATCTGTTCCCTTACTCACACTTGCGGGCGGAATTAAACAGTTATGCAGTCCAAAATCAAATTTTCTAAGAAGCTTCGGGTGAAGTAAGGGAAAGTGCTGTAAAGTGCAAAAAACGATAAGATCGCGCCATCAAATGTCTTGCTTAAGTTTCTGGATTCATGGTTCTGCACTGTTACTGGTTGCTCTATCCAATGGCGTTTCCTGCTCTCCAGCGATCACCCAAATCATTCCCGATAATACCCTGCCAACTAATTCCATTGTTCTTCCGGGCTGCCCCGACTGCACGATCGATGGCGGTACGGTTCGAGGGACAAATCTATTTCACAGCTTTCGGGAGTTTTCCATTCCAATCGGTGGCGCGGCGCGGTTTAACAACGCTGTCTCCATTCAAAACATCCTGACGCGAGTAACTGACTCTGCTTCAAACATTGATGGATTGATTCAAACGAACGGCACGGCAAATCTGTTTCTAATTAATCCTAACGGGATTGTGTTTGGTTCAAATGCGCGGCTAGACGTGCATGGCTCCTTTGTGGCAACGACTGCTAATGCTGTGCAATTTGGCGATCAGGGTGTGTTTAGTGCTTCGGTGCCTGCCTCTCCGGCGTTACTGACCGTCAATCCGTCGGCGTTGCTGTTTAATCAATTGCAAGCAGCTCCGATCGTCAACCAATCTGTTGCCGTTGCTGGGGTGTCTCCTGGTGGTTTTGGTGTCTTTGGCTTGCGCGTTCCCAACGGGCGCAACCTGCTGTTAGTGGGTGGCGCGGTGCAGCTTGATCAAGGGGGCGTGGCGGCACTGGGTGGGCGGGTGGAGTTGGGTGGGCTGGCGGCTCCTGGTGTTGTGGCATTGACATCAGAGTATCAGTTGGGTTTTCCAGCCGGAGTCGAACGGGCGGATGTTTCATTGATGAATGGTGCGGTCGTAGATGTAGCAGCGGATGGGCGGGGAGATGTGGTTGTGACCGCTCGCAACATCGATCTTAGGCAACAAAGTGCCATTTATGCAGGCATCGTGGCACCGGGGGGAACGGTAACCCGTCAGGCAGGGGCGATCGCTTTAGATGCAACCGGAGCAGTTACTCTCGATGGGGAAGGCAGCACGCTAGAAAACTCAGCGAGCGCCAATGTGCTGGGCAATGGGGGCGACATTCAGATGCGCGCCCGTAGCTTTGCTGTAACGAATGGGGCTAATGTGCTGACGCTCAACGGTCTGCAGGGAAATGCAGGCAACATTACAATTGAGATGACGGATGCGATCGCTGTCGATGGGTTTGGTCGCCAGCTCTCTAGCGCTATTGCTAGCCAAGTCGGTCGAGGTGTCGGCAATGGCGGCAATGTCACCCTCACGACCCGCCGGCTATCCCTTACCAATAGCGGTAACGTAGGCACAGCCACTTTTGCTCGTGGGAATGCGGGCGATGTTCGCATTGTCGCTGACACCCTCACTGTTGATGGCGTGGGCAGCACTCGATCGAGTGGGATTACCAGCAGTGTGGCACCACGAGCCGTAGGGAACGGCGGTGTGATTGACATCCAAACCGGGCTACTCTCGGTGACAAATGGCGGCAGGTTGTTTGCCAGCACCTTTGGACAGGGCAATGCGGGAGACATTCGGGTCAATGCACGCGATCGCGTAGCGCTGGATGGCTCTGGCAGCAATCGATTTTCGAGCGCGATCGTTAGTCAGGTAGCCACTCCCGGCATTGGCGATGGTGGCACCCTTCAGCTTAACGCTCCCACTGTGACACTGACCAATGGGGCGCAACTGGCTACCAGCACCTTCGGACGCGGCAGAGCAGGGGATATCACCATTCGGACGCAGGATGTCGTTGTGTTTGATGGTGTGGGCAGCAATAATTCTCCTAGTGGGGCTTTCAGCAGTGTGGAAGCGAGAGCGATCGGCAATGGCGGCAACCTTTCTATCCGTAGCGAAGCCTTTCGCCTGACTAACAATGCGGGGCTGTTTGCTAGCACAAGTGGACGCGGCGATGCGGGCAAAATTCAAGTGCAGTCGGGGACTGTAACTTTAGCAACGGATGGCAGAATCCTGAGCACTGTGGAGCCAACCGGCATTGGCAATGGGCAGGAAATTGCGATTCAGGCGCGATCGCTGGCACTAACTAGCAATGCCCAAATCAATGCCAGCACCGCTGGAGACGGCAAGGCGGGGCAAATCCAGGTCGTTGCAGACTCGCTGGAAGCAAATACAGGTGGACGGCTGCTAACAACCACAACCAGTCGTCGTGATGCTGGAGACATTCGGTTGCAGGTGCGCGATCGCTTGAGTCTTAGTGGAGCAGACAGCGGTTTGTTTGCCAGTACTGCCGTAGGCTCTAGCGGCAATGGCGGCACCATTTTTGTGCAGTCAAATGCTCTGGCTCTCCAAGATGCTGCCCGCATCAGCGTTGATAGCCAGGGCACTGGCGTGGGTGGCGACATTGGCATTCAAACTGACTCACTCAGGTTGAGCGATCGCTCAACCATTTCCGCAGAAACACAAAGCAACACGGGTGGAAACATTACGCTGAACGTGCCAGAACTATTGCTGTTACGGGTTGGAAGCACCATTTCTACCACTGCCGGAAAAGCGCAGGGAACTGGCGATGGCGGCAATCTCACGATCGCGGCTGGCTTTGTTGCCGGTGTCTCTAATGAAAACAGTGACATCACCGCCAATGCCTTTCAAGGAAACGGCGGCAACATCAATATTACGACGCAGGGCATCTTTGGACTGAGCTTTCGTGATCGCCTGACTCCCCTTAGTGACATTACGGCAAGTTCCCAGTTCGGTCTGAATGGCATCGTGACAATCAACACCCTAGCCATTGATCCCATTCAGGGAACCGTTCAATTGCCAACTGCTTTCAGTACGCCTCCGATCGCTCAAGGGTGCCAGGCAAGTAGTCGCACCAGCCGCTTTGTCAATCAGGGACGCGGCGGGGTCTCTCCGAGTCCAATTGATCCACTCACAAGCGACACGATCTGGCAAGATTGGGAGGCGATCGATACTCCACGTACTCTAGAACGCGCTACTCCAACCGAGTTTGAAAACCAGGAGCAGGCAAAAGCGGCTTCAGAAGTACCCGCGATCGTGGAAGCGCAGGGTTGGCTCATTGCACCAAGTGGGGAAGTCAGGCTCATAACCCAAGCCGAAATAGTTACACCTTATGGGATTGAAGGAAGCGATCGCTCCCTCTGCCAATAGTTCTCTTAAACGCTGTTCATCACCCATCGTAGATAACCCTGTTACACACCGTGTCTGTTTGTCACCAATGAAAAGACAACTACAAGTAAGACTGAGACTAAGAACAGTAATGGCAGTCTTGCTATTAGCTGGTGGCGTTGAGTTGACAGGAGGGAGAGCCGAAGCTAAGGATAACGTCTGCCTAAGATTATCTTGCCGCTCGAACGTAATTTCAGCTTATGACCAATCTGTATCGACGGGGGAAACAAGTGAGGAAGCGGTGCAAGCCCTCATTGAACCAGATGGGGTTTATAGCAGTTGGCATCGTCAATTTCAGCCAGTGCTAACGACTGTGGCTCCTGCAACTGACGCCGCTCAGTTGATCAAACAGGGTCGATCGCACTATCAAGCCGGACAGTTTGCACCCGCGATCGCGGCGTGGCAACAGGCAGCGACAGCCTATAAAGAGCAAGGCGATGCGTTAAACCAGGCGCTCGTGGGGAGCTATTTAGCACTGGCATATCAACAGAGCGGCAACCTGGATGAGGCATGGCGGCTAATTAACACAAGTCTGACGTTGCTTTCATCCTTTAATACGTCACAATCAACCCGCATTCGTGCCCAAGTTTTTAATGCACAGGGAAGTCTGCAATTTGCTCAGGGTCAGACAGAAGCCGCATTGAAAACTTGGCAGCAGACAACAGCGCTCTATCAACAGTTGGGCGATCAACCGCGATGGCTTGGCAGCTTAATTAATCAAGTGCAGGCGCAGCAAGCATTGGGGCTGTTTCTCCGGGCACGACAAACTCTGGATCAGGTTGAACAATGGCTGCAACAGCAGCCTGACTCGGCGCTTAAAGCGTTGGGATTACGAAGTCTGGGCAATGTGCTGCTGGCGGTGGGAGACGTGACAACAGCGGAGCAGGTACTTGAGCAAAGTCTGATGCTACTGGAACGCAAAGCTCCTATAGGAAACGTGCAATCCTTGAATCCATCAGACGATCGCAGCGCCATTCTACTTAGCTTAGGCAATGTGGCACGCGCTCAAAACGATGTTCCAACCGCCTTGAAATGGTATCAAGCGGTAGATACTAATGCCCTGCCGTTAACTCGCACGCAGGCATTACTCAATCAATTGAGTTTGCTGCCTCAGGCATCTGCTGATACTCAGGCATTGATTCTAGTCATTCAAGCGCAACTAGAGGCATTGCCGCCTAGCCGAGCCAGCATTTATGCCCGGATTAATCTGGCGCAAAGCTTGCTGCGATCGCTAGATTCGATCAACGCAGCAGCACAAACACTGGCGGTCGCGGTTCAACATGCTGACGGTCTGGCAGATCAGCGAGCAAAAGCGTATGCACTGGGCTATTTGGCACATGCATATGAACGCACGCACCAATGGGCAGAAGCACAAACCCTAACCAAGCAGGCGTTACTGCTCGCTCAGTCGGTGAATACACCTGAAATTGCGTATCAGTGGCAGTGGCAACTGGGGCGCATTCTCAACGCGAGAGGACAGCGAATGGAAGCGATACGTGCGTATGAGGCAGCCTATCAGACACTGCGGTCGGTGCGCGGCGATTTAACTGCCACCAGTCCTGACGTGCAGTTTTCCTTTCGAGAGCGGGTGGAACCTGTTTATCGAGAATTTGTCGCTTTGCTGTTGCAGTCACCATCCAATGCCAACCTCAAACAAGCGCGTGAAGTCATTGAGTCGCTACGACTGGCAGAGCTGGATAACTTCTTTCGCACGGCTTGCTTAGAAGGACAAAGCGTGGCAATCGACACTATTAATCAAACCGACGCTGCCATTGTCTATCCCATCATTTTGGCGAATCGCTTAGAGGTTATTCTCAGTTTGCCGAACCAACCGTTGCGTCACTATGCAGTTGCTGTCACTCAGCAGACAGTTGAAACCACAATTGAACAATTGCGGCAAAACCTGGAGAAACCACTTACGACACCAGAAGGAAAACAGTCTGGTCAGCACATCTACAATTGGTTAATGCAACCGATTGCAGCAGAACTCGATCAACGATCAATCAAAACGTTAGTGTTTGTGCTGGATGGTGCGTTGCGGAATGTGCCAATGGCGGCTATGTATGACGGTCGGCAGTATTTAATCGAGCGCTATGGCATTGCGATCGCGCCAAGTTTGCAATTGTTGAATCCGCGATCGCTACAACAGCAAGGGCTACAAACCTTAGCAGCTGGCTTAAGTGAAGCGCGACATGGCTTTGGTGCCCTGTCAAATGTCGGCTCAGAACTCAATGAAATTCAAGCCGAAGTGCCGAGCCGAGTGTTATTGAATCAAACCTTTACCAGTGCTGCCTTACAAGACCAGATCAAGCAGCTGCCATTTCCGATCGTCCATCTCGCCACACATGGACAGTTTAGTTCTGATGCCAATGAAACGTTCGTTTTAGCATGGGATAAACCCATCAAAGTGACAGAACTCGCCAGCTTACTCCGCTCCAGAGATGACCTTAGCGAGAACGCGATCGAACTACTTGTTTTGAGTGCCTGTGAAACTGCCACAGGCGATAAACGGGCAGCGTTAGGATTAGCAGGCGTGGCGGTGCAGGCAGGGGCGCGGAGTACGATCGCGTCGTTGTGGAGTTTAGATGACGAATCGGGCGCAAGGTTTATGAGTCAGTTGTACCGTCAACTGGTAAATGCAAAAGTCTCCAAGGCAGAAGCCGTTCGGCAGTCTCAACTCGCGCTGCTACGCGACCCCAACTTTCGGCATCCCCGCTACTGGGCACCCTACGTTTTACTGGGAAATTGGCTATGAATGGTGTAAGTGAGCAGAAAGAATGGCGCAATGAGCAAAGGAGTGACACAGTACACGAAGCCCTACAACACTGCCCCAGTTAACATTAGGGGCATCAAGCAGTAGAGCCCGTCACTGGTGGTAGCTGTGAGTAAAGGTGTGGAATGACAGCAAGGATAGGCATTGAGTTAAATTCAGCAGAGTAGGTAACTGCTCTGTTGAATTTAACTCAACCTCTAAATTACCTCTACGAGAGAGCAAGTCACTCCGTCACATAGCAGCATGCATAATCGTGAAGAACACTGCTCTAAGAAAACACGCTCTACCTACGCTGATCGCTCTCAGCAGGAAACAGCAGGGCAATATAGCCACCCACATCCACTTTTGCCAGGTCAGCAAAGGTGGCTCGTATATCCTTGTCCACCCATGATAAGGCAAAGGAACCGATAACCAGACTCAGGACAACGATCGAGAGAATATCGTTCTTGCTTAGGGTGCGGATGCGTTTCGTTTTTAACGTGAGTTCGGGATAAGGAAGGGGCAAAGCCGTTAGGGTGAAAGTGCTTAAATTCTCATCCTCTGCTTTGCCCCATGCCTAGTCTAGAAGAACTGTTCTGGCAGGTCGATGATTTTTGCCTACGCTTTCAACCCCAATGGGAACGCCAACTGTTAGACAACGGTTTGAAACGGCGAAAGCGCGCTCGAGGACTATGCTTAAGCGAAATCATGACCCTCTTGATTGGCTTTCATCAATCCTCCTACCGCAATTTTGAAGCCTATTACAGCAAGCAGGTGCAACCTTACTGGCGCTCAGCCTTTCCCGGTCTCACCAGCTATAACCGCTTTGTCGAGTTGATACCGGAAACCCTGATTCCCTTGTGTACCTATCTCCGTTCCTGCTTTGGTCGCTGTAGTGGCATCAGCTTCATGGACTCGACCAGTCTCAAAGTCTGCCATAATCGTCGCATCGGACAGCACAAGGTGTTCCAAGACTTGGCGGCACGCGGCAAAACATCCGTGGACTGGTTCTACGGCTTCAAACTACATGTCGTCGTCAATGACCGAGGGGAGTTGCTCAATTTTGTGTTGACCCCAGGAAATCAGGACGACCGCACCCTCGTTCCCAAACTCTTGCAACAGCTATGCGGTAAGGTCTTTGCTGACAAAGGTTATGTGTCCCAGAAGCTGTCCAAAGCGTTGTTAGACCGCAGTGGGATCCAGCTTATTACCCGCCTACGGCGAAACATGCAGAATCGGCTGATGCCGTTGGGTGATCGCCTGCTGCTGCGAAAGCGGGCTGTGATTGAAAGTGTCTTTGACCAGTTGAAGAACATTTCGCAGATTGAGCATTCCCGCCACCGCAGTCCGGTCAATTGCTTGGTCAACCTTGTCTGTGGACTGATTGCCTATTGCCACCAGCCCAAGAAGCCTTCGATTGCCTTAGACCACAACTTGCTGCCTTCGGCTTAACCCGAACTCACGTTAAAAAACTCGCTGAGAATCTCGCCCTCTTAGCTTGGTGTGCGATTGCTGCCATGGGCTTGATCGGACAAATCCGCTTCTTCTGCCAAGATGAGACGCGCGTTGGACTTAAAACCATCAGTGGACGCAAAATCACGGCCAAAGGCATCAAACCCCAAGGCAAAGTGCAATGGCAGTTTCAGTCCACCTACCTGCACGGCGTGGTGGAACCTGCCACGGGAGCACATTTCTTCTACGAGTTTACCCACCTTAACAGCGATTGTTTCCAGGTGTTTCTGAGCTTGGTCAGTCAACAATACAACGACAGTATTCTCATCAGCCAACTGGACCAAGCCGGGGCACATAGAGCCAAGCGCTTGCAGATTCCAAGCAACATGATCCTAATGTTTCAGCCATCACATGCACCAGAAACTAATCCGATTGAGCGAGTATGACAGCATTTTAAGTTGAGGTTGCGATGGCAGTTACCCAAGAGTTTGGATGAGTTGCGGTTGTTGATGCGCTCAAGGCTGGAAGCGATGACTCCAGCAGTCATTGCTTCGTTTGTAGGGTGGGACTCCATTCGGAGTGCACTATCTGTAGCCGGTACTTAAAGAGTTGGTATAACCCAGTCAGAGCCGACATACGACCCAAAAAGTGCAATATGAAGCTATAACGCTTTACCTATAGGGGTTTCAGGAAATAGGTAATTTAAGCTGCACTGCTGAAACCCTTGATCAGTACCAGTTGGGACTACTTTTAGCCGGTGTACTAAGCAAAAATCAGTAGTACACAGCCTCTTTTGATGTGGTTTCAACGGCTGAAAGCCTCATTCTCTCGTAGAAGTTCTGATGTTGAGTCTCGCTTCAATAGATTCTCTGAAACTCAACCCAAAAGGCTTTCCAGCCCACCTTGCACTTTTTGGAGCGTATGTCGGTTCAACCCCTAGCCTGTTTTAGAGAAAAAATAAGGTGGGCAATTGCCACTCTACGACTAATGTCGCAAAAGTACTTTGCAGTTGACGCACCAATTGTCATCATCCGCACTGAGAGGAATTTGCCTCGCAAGATAATTCTATGAAGTCACCTGCACAACCAATTGTAAAGCCTAAGCAAAATAAAGCTCCAAAAGCATTCCAACCATGATCGCAGTCACAGACACATTTACCATCGTTATTAAATTCGCACTCAATATCATTATTTGGTTCTGTTGGATTCACTAAATCATCCACTGTGGTTAGGGGAGATTGTCTAGTCGAGTTAGGCGGCTGGGATGCGGAGCGGGATGGCTGTACTAAACTTGACAACCTATTTCTCTGTTCCCTAGTTTCTGACAATAGAGCTGTTTGAAACCTAAGATAATCCCTTTCAAGGGCTTGATTTCCTCTAAAGGTGTTTCGCACAATACGTAGCCCTTCCTTGTCTATCTGTGCTGTTCCAAGCGGACTAGTGTATCGAAGTGAAGCTCGCCTTAAGTTGGAACTGCGTTGAATAACGGCTTTCCGAACCTCCCTATTATTTGGATCAAGGACCGTGAAGGAGTTGTCTGTTATTCCAGAACTGGTTATACGTAATTGGTCGCCCCCCAGCGTTTCACGATCGTTCCCAGCAATTTGCAAATTTACAACTCGACGTGATTGCCTACCCTCAGGTCTACTCTGCACAGATTGAGCAATTAAACCATCTATGCAGTTTTGCTGCTTTCTATTAGGTAAAGATTCAGCTTCTTGAACTGTTTGCCGATTGGTAGTGCGTTCCTGAGCAAGAGATGCAGGTAAGTTCAGAGAAACAATGCCAATGAAGGCAAGGACTGAAGCTCGATAGATTCCTTTCTTCGGTTTAAACATTTTGTTCTTCCCTTATCTTTCTGCTTGAGCAGAGCATTAACACCTTTTGGATGACTCTAGACGCAATCCTGCTCATCGTTAGTTGAGTATTGCGTAGAGCAGCAATGTTCGGCTAATTTTTTCCATTGAATGATACGATCGCGCCAGGAGTTTGTTGCTGAAACGGACGAGCGACATCAGAATATTTAATGTTCCAAAATGCAATACCGTCTGATGATCCACTAAAGATCGTGGCGGTTTGTTTGTCGTCCAATTCTTCCTAACCTTCAAAATCTCAAATTTACATTTTCAAGTCCTTTGTATCCTTTTGCTTAAGTAATGGGTGCTATTGTGCCTCGTTTTAGGCACCCTTCGTTTCTGTTTGATTTAATCCTGACAGACATTTTCTTCAAGGTCTTGCACATTCTTATCGTTTTTGCACAGTCTTGCTACGAATTGAGCCAAGTTTTAGGAGTCGCTCCAGTAAGACGTTTGAAGTGCCGATGTAAATGGCTTTGGTGAGTAAAACCACAAGTAATTGCTACTTCGGCAATGGTCATTGCACCTTGTTGTAACAATTGCTTTGCCCGTTCAACGCGCTGTTGAATTAAATACTGGTGCGGACTCAAACCTATGGCTTGTTTGAAAGCACGGCAAAAGTGACACTGACTCATTTGAGCGATCGCGGCCAACTCATTTAAACTCAACTCACGCTCTAAATAATCGTTGATATAGTCCATGATCAATCTCAATTTGTGTTGAGAAAGCCCACCATTATAGTTTACAGTTCGATGTCTTTGGGATGAGTAGTGTCGCAAGAGATGAGCCGCGAGCGCGTTTGCCATTGTCTCAGCGTATAACCGACTGTTACCGCCTTGCGATCGCAGTTCTGCCTGAAGCGCCAGCCCAATTTGATAAATCAGCCCATCTTGAAACCCAAGTCGCGGGATTAACTCTACACAATCTGTTCCTAATAACTCAATTGCATTCTGGTTTAATAGTTCTGATTTCAAATTTAGGGAAAGCGTTTGAAGTTGGTTGTCCCAGCGAAAAAAGTGGGGACTGTGGACTGGACAAATGACAACTGTACTTTGAAAGAAAGTTCCTTGATGCGATTTTCCTTCTATCACCTGCTCTACCTGAACCCTCCTTTGCCCCATACTCATGCTGACGACATAGCGATCGAGGGAGTATTCAGGTGTTTCTCCCGGCGGTAAATTATGAGCTTCTAAGGTAACGTTATTCCATCCATTGTTATAGCTTGCAAGAATGGGGGTGGGTTCAAAAATATCTGGCAAACGCTGCGGATGATTTGCATCAGATTCCACCATTTCCTGTGCTGACATTGCTAACCCTCCTTTGCCTCATTTAGCCTTTAGTTCAAGGCTCATAATTCCATGCAGGTTTAGGTAAATTTCTCACCACGTCACGCAAATGTTGCTCTGATAACTCAGTTAACTGCCGAAACGCTCGTCCAGACACATAACAATCAGCTCCTGGAAAACATTGGGCACATCGCTGATAAAGTCTTTGGGCACTTGGGTTCTCGACTGCCTGTCCTTTGATGTACACGCCACCTTGCTGCTGAATTTGGACGGCGACGGTCATAAGCAGCTTCATCGCGACACCCCAACCCCGGTAAGCAGGATCCACATACAGATCAATGACTTCACCACCTTTTAGGCAGTGGTGCAGATCATAAGAAGGCTTCCAAGCTCCAAAAGCAATTAACTGGTGATTTTCTACTTCTGCAACCACCATTTGAAATTCAGCACCCAACCCGTCTTGTGCCAGTTTTTGAGGTGTTCCACCCCAGGCACGCTGGAAGGTTTCCTGCATGAATGCCAACAGCAATTTTTCCAGGTCTGGAATGTCATCTAGGGTGGCCTTGCGAATATGGTAAGGCATTGGTGCAAGTATCCTCACAGCCCGTTGACTGAAGCGTTAGTGAGCAATCGTCTCATTCAGCCGTAGAGTTTATTATGCAAATAGTGCCTTCACTTTGCTGGTACCCACAAGGGTACTTTTCGGAAGACTTGCGATCGCCCCGCCATCAATCTCACAGTACGGGCCCACCACCAACCTAGCAGCACAACGCTCCCGTTCACCCGCCGCTATTAACCTTGTGAACTCGATCATCATCTTGATGCGCTCCATGCTTTTGGTAAGAAGTGATTAGAAACTCATAACCCTGGACTAGATTTGGCCTCAATCGCTCCTTGGTTATAGTCTGAGACCTCGATGCTCTCGTTTCTACTACTGCCTGTGTGCAAGCTGAAAGGCTGATTATCTTGTTGGTTAGTTGCGGGTGGCAGCAATGTACCAACGATGATCACGTACATCGCTAATCGCTACCCTCAAAAATGAACGCATACAGGTTTAGATTTAGCACAGTTAATTGTCAAAAAGTGACTATTGATAAGGCTTAAGAGGTAACTCGACCTGAAATGTTGAGCCTTGACCGACTGTACTAGTCACATAGATCTGTCCGCCATGAGTCTGAACGATCTGCTGCACAATTGCTAGACCCAGCCCAGACCCACCGCTATCGAGCGATCGCGCTGTATCAACCCGATAAAAGCGATCGAAGATATAGGGTAAGTCCACTGCTGGGATGCCGATGCCGGTATCGATGACTTGAACCACTGCCCAGCCCGGATGAGGAACGAGTTGCAGCCGCACCGACCCACCTGTCGAATTGTATTTACAAGCATTACTGAGCAAATTTTCAATCACTTGCCTCAGCAGATCTGGATCAGCCCAGACCTGAATCGCCTGTTCTGGCTGCTCATAGTTGAGTTGAAGGCCTTGTGCTTCTGCCAGCACCCTAAATTGGGGAACGATTGCCTCTAGAAATTGATTGAGAGTGAGAAGCTTGAGCGATTCGGGAGCAAGCCTTCCCTGATGACGCGCCAAGAGCAACAGATTATTCACCAAAGCACCCATTGATTTAGCACTATCGACGATATTTTCGAGGGGCGGCTGGAACCGAGCCTCATCAGAGGCAAGCATCAATCCCACTTGAGCATTGGTCAAGATGGCAGAGAGGGGCGATCGCAACTCGTGGGAGGCATCGGCGGTAAAGCGTTGAAGCTGTTGATAAGACCGCCGAATGGGCTGCATGGCAATGCCACTTAGCAGCCAACCCGTTAAGCCGATTAACCCCAAGGCGAGTGGCACTGCTAGGGTTAACGCAAGCTGAAGCTCTTGCAACTGATTATAAGTTTCTGTGAGGGGTGTTGCGACCTGAAGGTAGCCCAGCGTCCCTGTTCGCCCCTCAACAGGTAGCGTAATCTGACGTAACCAGCGATGGTGCCGCCACAAGGAATCAGTCGGCTGAATCGTTTGATACCCAGGAGGAGTCTTAAGTTGATTGGCAGGAGCAACCCCAAAAAACCGCACCAAGCGTCCTTGGGCGTTGTACCAACGCACATAGATCAAATCTTCAGCCAGCGGGTGAGAACCACTGCCTAGTAAAGGAACATTGGTGAGATCCACTGCCATTTGATTCTGACGAACATCGTAATGAACGCTCGCCGCCATAATTTGGGTTTTGTCGAGCAGCAAGCGATCGAGCGCCTCTCGTTTGTCTTTCACCTCAATTTGGTAAATGACTCCTGCAAACAGCACAAGAATGCTACCCATTGAGAGCGTAAACCAGCGGGCTAGATTGCGGCGACTCTGATTAAACACATTCGGCTGCGAATAGGATGGTGATTCCGATAAGGATTAATTTCCAGGAGAAGACAGTCGATACCCCATGCCATAAATACTCTCAACCCAATCACTGGCTTCTATAACCTGTAAGCGTTGACGGAGTTTACGCACTAAAACGGTCATCGCATTGCTGTCTGGCTCTGTCCCCCATTCCCATACGGCTTGCTCAATCTGATTGCGAGTCAAGATCTGTCGAGGATGGCGCATAAAGTGTTCTAGTAACTGAAACTCGCGGCTAGAAAGGGTGACAGTTTTACCCTGCCTTTCTACAGTGAGGGAATCAAGGTGGAGGTGCAAATCCTCTAAATTCAGCGTATCTCCGACCCACAGGGGCGATCGCCGCCTCAACGCCCGCACGCGTGCCATAAACTCGATTAAATCAATCGGTTTCACTAAGTAGTCATCGGCTCCCGCATCTAAACCCGTCACTTTTTCAAAAGTTGTATCTCTTGCCGTAATCATTAAAACGGGAGCCGTTTTCCCTAGGGTGCGATAATGCTGACAAAGATCCACCCCACTGACATGGGGCAGCATCCAGTCCAGAACCAAAAGATCATAATCCTGCTCAGATAAAAGCCACTGAGCCGTCTTTCCGTCTTTGACACCATCCACGCTATGCCCTGCTTCAGACAAAGCAATCTGGAGTGGCAGTAGTTGTTTTGGGTCGTCCTCGACTAGCAATATCTTCATCTTTCCACTCTGCCCTGTGAGCCAAGGTGCAGTTTCTGAGCATCAGCCTTCCGATGGCCTGCAGTTTTAGCATTAAGTTTTGAGAGAAGCTGTGTCATCTCCTGCAAGTTAGATTTTAAGTCGCAAGCGGTTGTATTACAGTCAGGGAGAATGCTAGGAGCCTTAGGAGCATCAATCAAGGGTGATCAAGCGCTGGTTACAGGTATCAGGTGCAGAATTTTGGTTGCCACTTCCATTGGTGGCAATGGTCTTCTGGCTTGGCTCCAGCCTTTTGACAGCACAGGAATTGCAGCAATCTCAGCCAACTGCAATGAAGCTTCAGGCAGACACTCAGCTTAAAGCAGTTGTGTCTGTGAATATACTGCTCATTAATGCCGTCATTAATCGCAGCCAGAGTATGACTCAGGTGAAGGTTGAAACAGCCGAATCAGTTTTGAAACGGATGGAATTAGAACTTCCCACAACGGACCCTAGTCAGATTGAAGCGGCGATCGCCAACGAGCTTCAGTTGTCGCGGCAAGAAGTACGACAGTTGGTTCGCTACGAGATTATCGAGTAGACAAGGGGGGAGGTTACCGGATTTCTATCTGCGCCATCTCACACTCATTTATCCTGCATCATCCACCAAAACTGTGACCGCCGCCGCGCTTGCTTTCGCTCGTTCTCTGGCCTGCTCTACAGTCTCGCCCAGAGCTAAAGCAACACCCATGCGGCGATGCCGATAGGCGCGAGTCTTGCCGAACAGACGCACTTTACTGGTCGGTATCTGCAACGCTTCGCTCATGCCGCTAAAGCGGGGATTGTCGCCCGCCGCATGGGCTAGAATCACAGCCGATGCCCCTGGTTGGCTCAGGGTAATCTCGCCAATGGGAAGCCCAGTGATGGCCCGCACATGCAACTCAAACTCAGACACATTCTGACTAATCAGAGTGACCATCCCTGTATCGTGGGGACGAGGACTCACTTCACTGAAGTAAACGGTTTGCTCAGTTTCGCTTGCTCCCTGAATAAAGAGTTCAACACCAAAGAGGCCCCAACCCCCAAGAGCCGTCGTAATCTTCTCAGCCATCTCTTGACACCGCTCTAGAGTCTGAGGATGCAGGGCACAGGGTTGCCAGGATTCTCGGTAGTCGCCACTCACCTGAAGATGACCAATAGGTGGGCAGAACTGAGTCCCCAAGGCCGAACGGACCGTCAATAAGGTAACCTCGGTGTCAAAAGGTATAAAGCCTTCGACAATCACCCGCCCGCCTTTGGTGCGTCCTCCGGCTTGAGCGTAATCCCAAGCGAGTTGTACGTCAGCCTCAGTGCGGACGGTACTCTGCCCTTTCCCGGAGGAACTCATGACGGGTTTAACCACACAAGGCAGACCCAGATCTGCAATCGCCTGCCGGTATTCAGTTTCCGTCTCAGCAAAGCGATAGGGCGAGGTTTTTAGACCTAGCTCCTCGGCAGCCAAGCGCCGAATCCCTTCCCGATTCATGGTGAGCTGAGTCGCCTTGGCGGTGGGAATGACTCGCCAGCCTTCCTGTTCCAACTCGACCAAGGTAGCTGTGGCGATCGCCTCGACTTCCGGCACAATCAGTCCTGGTTCTTCCTGCTCAACAAGCCGCCGCACCTGTGCTCCGTCCAGCATATTGATTACATGCGCTCGATGGGCTACCTGCATTGCCGGCGCATTCGCATAGGCATCGACGGCAATGACTTCTAACCCCAGACGCATGGCTTCAATGGCAACTTCTTTGCCCAGTTCGCCGGAGCCAAGCAAGAGAAGCCGTTGAGCAGCGGTGGTCAGGGACGTACCCCAGGGCGACAGATGGACCATGATGAAAAACTGAAGAAAGTTTGCTTTCCCTTCATTATCGGATGCAGGGGAAGGTAAGTTGACCTTCAGTTCAAGAGCATCAGTCCGCACTCCGAGCGGGGATGACCGTAGCACTCACTTTTGTGCGATGCAAACGACGCAGCCCATTTAAGTCCAGGTAACTAAACCCTACTTTAGAGAAGAAGGGAAGCACACAAAATAAAAGGGTTTCAGCTGTTTGGTTAATCCAGCCTAAACCGGACGGACTAATCAACCAGGCGATCGGGTAGCTAATCCAAAAGACGGTGAAATAGGTAGCGAGCCTTGTATAGAGAGTGGAAAGCTCCATCCCCTGACCCCGAGTTTTTGCCCGCAACGGCACCCAAATGCCCCAAAGAACTACAAGAAACGCAACGACACCGCAGAGGTACCAAACAAAGCGGGTTTCGTCAGTAGTTGATAAATCCGCGATCAGCCCACTCCCGATCACGATGACTTGAGTTCCCATGAGCGCAGCAATCAACGTCCAGTCTTTAGCAATCTGATGCATTGCTGTCCACGCTAACGATAGCAGGAGTAGGGGAGTGGTTAGGAACCAATCCATATAGCGGGCATAGTGCGTCATTTGTCCTGCTATCTCAACTTTCCCCTGCCCCATTGCCATTGCCAGGTATGCGAGTCCCGACCAAATGGGAATAAAGGTCGCAACTAAATACTCCTCTTTAGGCACCCCGCGTAGATTGCGGCTCAGAGCCATGAAATAAAGCGCCCCAATCGCCATTGCAATCACATAAAGCCAGTGAAATAGAGCTTGCAGATCCATAAGCTACCTCCGTTTCTTCTTAGTCTTAACTCACAAATGTGATCCAAAAATGAGCAGTAGAAATCTGGCGCTCACTTTTCACTCACTTTCGTAAAGGACGCTAGAGAAGTAGTGAAGTAGGCAACGCTGGCTTACAGCAGCGTTACCACTCTAGATAGTATGGGGTCGGGAGAAAACGAGATGGTAGTACTGGACAGCGTCAAATCAACGGAACAGCAATGGCATCACCTTTCCCAGGAGCAAGTTGTCCGTTTGCTCAAAACTGATCCTGAGCAGGGGCTATCTTCTACAGAAGCAGCAGAGCGACACGATCGCTTTGGTTCAAATCAGCTAACGGCTCAGAAAAAACAGAGTGCCTGGGTACGCTTTCTCCAGCAGTTCAATCAACCGTTGCTCTACATTCTGCTGGTTGCAGGCCTGGTCACGGCGTTTCTGAAAGAGTGGATCGATTCGGGTGTGATTTTTGGGGTGACGCTGCTCAATGCCATTATTGGCTTTGTGCAAGAAGCAAAGGCAGAGGATGCGATCGCCGCCTTATCAGAAGCGGTTACAACCGATGCCACCATTCGCCGCAACGGTCAAAAGCAAGTGGTTTCATCCCGCGAACTGGTTCCCGGCGATCTCGTCTTGTTGTCCTCTGGCGATAAAGTACCTGCGGATTTGCGGCTGCTTGAAATTCGCGACTTACAGGTAGATGAATCAGCCCTGACAGGAGAATCGGTTCCAGTCGAAAAAACCCTTCAGACCCTAGAAGCAGATGCTCCGCTGGCAGAACGCACCAACATGGTATACACGGGCAGCCTTGTCACCTTTGGGCAGGGGCGTGGAGTCGTTGTAGGCATTGGTGAAATGACCGAAACTGGACACCTCTCCCAACTAATGCAGCAGAGTACAGCCATAGAAACTCCCCTGACTCGTAAAATTGACAAATTCAGCAAGACTTTGCTGTACGTTGTATTGGGCTTGGCGACCTTCACCTTTGCTGTTGGCGTTGCGCAAGGGTTTTCCTGGATTGAGGTGTTCAAAGCGGCGGTGGCGCTGGCAGTCAGTGCGATTCCCGAAGGGCTGCCTGCCATTCTCACGGTGACATTGGCGATCGGCGTATCTCAGATGGCAAAGCACCATGCCATTATTCGTAAACTACCGGCGATCGAGACACTAGGCAGCACCACTGTAATTTGTTCCGACAAAACCGGAACCCTGACCCAGAATCAAATGACGGTTCAGGAAATTGACGCAGGCGGCAGGCGGTATCGGGTAAGCGGCGGCGGTTATGCACCCGATGGAGAAATCTCCCTGAATGGACATGCGATCGATCTGGCAAAGGCACCCGCCTTGTATGAATGCCTGCAAGCCGGATTGTTGTGCAACGACTCTCATCTAGAAGTGCAGGACGGAAATTGGATGGTGGTCGGTAGCCCCACAGAAGGAGCGCTGGTTGCTGCCGCCCACAAAGCTGGACTCAGTACGGATAAGCTGGAGCAGGCGCTGCCTCGACTCGACACCCTGCCGTTTGAATCTCAATTTCAATACATGGCGACACTACATCGCAGCCGCCCAGAACCATTGATTTATGTCAAAGGTTCGGCTGAAGCCATCCTCAAGCGCTGTCGTCAAAGGCTGGATGGAGATGGAGAGGCGATCGCTCTCAACCCAACGCAAATTGAGCAAACTGTAGAGAACATGGCAAAAAAAGGGTTGCGGGTTCTGGCACTTGCCCGGAAAGCGGTCCCTCATTCCCAAAGCTCGATCGAGCATGCTGATCTGGAGCAAGATTTAATCTTTCTGGGGCTGCAAGACATGATCGATCCGCCTCGTCCTGAAGCGATTCAAGCCATTGCATCCTGTAGAGCTGCGGGGATTCAGGTCAAGATGATCACGGGCGACCATGCCAAAACAGCCGCCGCGATCGCGCAACAGATGGGTCTGAATTCAACGAAGAATGCACCTGTTGTCACAGGTCAAGAACTTGCCCAACTCGATGAACAAGGATTAGCCAACGCCGTTGCCCAGAGCAATGTCTTTGCGCGAGTTGCACCTGAGCAAAAACTGCGGCTTGTAGAAGTCCTCCAAGCCCAAGGTGAAATTGTGGCAATGACCGGCGATGGAGTCAACGATGCGCCTGCCCTGAAGCAAGCCGACATCGGGATAGCAATGGGCATCACAGGCACCGAAGTCACCAAAGAAGCGGCAGATATGATTCTGACAGACGACAACTTCGCCTCGATCGAGAAAGCTGTCGAGGAAGGACGCACCGTTTATAAGAATCTGTTGCGGGCGATCGCCTTCATCCTGCCCGTGAACGGTGGCGAATCCATGACCATCTTGATTGCCGTCATGCTGGCAACTCCCCTACCTATTTTACCAATACAAATTCTCTGGCTGAATATGGTCAGTTCCGTTGCCTTGAGTCTACCGTTAGCCTTTGAGCCACCTTCACCAGACACAATGCAACAGCCGCCTCGTCCTGCGAATGAACCGCTGTTGTCGCGCAGGCTGATCACACGAATTTTAACGGTTTCATTGTTTAACTGGATTGTGATCTTTGGCACCTTTGAATGGATTATCCAAACGACTGGAAACGAAGCCCTGGCAAGAACAATGGCAATCCAGGCATTGGTTGCCGCAGAAGCCTTTTACCTGTTAAGCATTAGCCGCTTTGTTCCGGCGATCGCTGCGAAGCTACGCGGTAAAAATGAGCCATTCGGTTACGCAGCGGCGATCAGCATTGCAAGTGTTCTACTGTTTCAGTTCCTATTTAGCCAGTGGAGCATCATGAACCAGCTATTTGCCACTGAAGCATTAACTCTAACTCAAGGCTTTATCTGTGCCGGTATAGGGATACCTATGATTGCCTTAGCTGCGCTGCTAAAGCGTATTGCTCCGTTGAAATAAATGGCTTCAATCAGCTGCTCTTCTGATGGTGCTGACACCACAAAATTTATAGCGTTAACTATTCATCTTTTCTCATGACTCCTCCTAATCTCAAATATGCGATCGGCATCTTCTCCAATCGTCGAGGTGCAGAACAGGCAATAGCTGAGCTAAAAAACAAGGGTTTTCCCATGCACAAGCTTTCAGTAATTACCAAAGCTTCTGGTGATGACAATAGTTTCAATAGTCAAAGTGTAAAGCTGCCTTCAATGACAAGAGCAGAAGGTGCAAAAACAGGCGCGCTTACAGGAAGCATAGGCGTCGGTTCATTGTCCCTAATTGTTGGGCTCACCAGCCTGCTTATTCCTGGTGTTGGTCAGGTATTGGCGGTAGAAAGCCTTTTAACAACCTTTCTTGGCAGTGGCATTGCCGCAACTGCTGGTGGTCTCTATGGTGCGCTTCAAGGATGGCTGGTGCCAGAGGAACAGGCAAACAGTTACAACGAAAGCTTTAACCAGGGAGATTCTTTGCTCATCATAGAGGCAATGGAGGATGAACTTCTGTCTATTGAAACACTCCTTCATCGTCAAGGGATTCAATCGTGGCACATTTATGACGCTCCTTAAGGCTCACTTATTACTTGTCACAACTAACGGCTTTGTTGCATAAATAGAGGAAAGTCAGACACCCTAGTGAAGGGTTCTGTTGCCAAGCTTTTGATGTGGCAATGCACTGGTCTCGCTTGTATTGTCTTAAGCAATCATTCCAAAACTTTCGTTGATACATTCTGCTTAAGTGACACTGTTCCGTTGTTTGCTTTCCTTCACCTGTCCTTGGCAAATCATACTCTTTGCCCTATGCCCGAACAAAGTCCTTCTTGCCGTGTTGAATGATTAGCACTCAGCATCGGTCTCACAATGCGCTTCACGTTCCGATGGGATAGCGCTGGATACGTGTTAAACCTGCCAGCTGAGGGTCAAGCGCTCACTAAGCCAGCAGCCTCGCTGCCACCTCTACCCCCTCAGTGCTTCCAAGCCTATCATCATACAGGTTGGAACTCTTGATAGACTGTGTACTCTGCAGTGATTCATTGTCCACAGCCCCTTTTCTCCACTTTTAGGGTTTGAAACCTGCATACTGACGTTAGAGTCTTGGCAACAGTCTAGGACGACTCCAGTTTCAGTGCTTGGCTCAAAACAGGGCTAGTTTTGTTGGCTAGTTGCGGGTGGCAGCAACTCACCAGACGGACTAAGCAAGAGGTTCAAAAGGCCATGAGTGCTGCTTTATCAGTCTAACTAGCCAAAACTCAGGGTTCTTCAGCTGAAATCATGCTGTCGCCTCCTTGGAGTCTGGCAACGATGCGTGTCAAAGTGAGCCCTGGCATCAACATGAAGTTTAGTCGATCACTTCTACTAAGGTTCACTTGCTTCGTCTTTCGTTGCTGGACACGCAGCAGATCAATGCAAAAGGTGCGCTTGACTCAAAAGGCTTAAACACTAGGACAAGTAGCTTTTGGCGTGTCATTTAGTCCAAAAGCGGTCCAGCTCATCTAAATCTCGACCCTTCAGGGAAGCGTAGCTACAGCTCAAGGAGTAACAGCAATACCATCGCACGTTCAGCAGAATAATTTTTGGCAGACAGTAGCGCTACTGTAACAGAGATAAAATAGAGACATTATTGAATTGAAGTCAGAGAAAATAAAGCCTTCCGAATTTATCATCCTCGTAACAAAACCACTTTTTCTACAAAAACTGCTGAATTACAAATTGTGTCATAAAGCTGGAAACTTCAGGTTTAATGCTGAAGTCACGTCGGCTTGGGCTTCTAGAAAGACTGCTTCGACGGCAACAGACGGAGATTTTATCAATGGACAAAAATCCAAGTATTATTTCTCACATTTCATTGGCACAAATGACTTTAAACAGGCTGTTGCCTTCTACGACAAAGTACTACCTACACTAGGTTGTAAACAGATGATGGAACATCTTGGTGCAGCCGCTTACAGCAAGCAGTATCCAGGATTTTGGGTGCCAACACAGATTAATGGTCAGCCTGTATCGATGGGTAACGGAACGCACATTGGCTTTATTGCTCCCACAAAGGAACCCGTACATGCTTTTTATGAGGCAGCGTTAGCAGCTGGAGCCAGAGATGATGGTGCACGGGGTGAATAAAATTGAAGCTTCGTTCTGGGATCTGCAACTCATGCACAAACTCCAGATCGACACACCAGAAGCATGGGGTTCAAGCTTTATCGGTTGGTTAAAACTCAATTTCGATGCGATGGCTTTGACTGCGGTTCCTGCTCAGTTGTGCTCTGTGTTGATCGCAAATCTTCGAGTTCTAATGGATAGCTATGATGCCGCAAACAATCACACATGGCTTTGGAAAACTGCTTGGTAGCAGCGCCATTTTAGGAATCGCGATTGGGCTCATTCAACTGCCCGCTGTATCTGGGCGATCACCAAATTCAAGCAACGCTCCTTTAGATAATATCTACCACGAAAACGATCACTTACCAGATGATGCCGATGTTTTTCCGCGTATGGAAAAATCGCTGGGAAGGAGTGGGAACAAACGAACTGCCGCATTGCACCATGGGGTAGAGTTGTGACCCATTTTTCAGGAAATTCGTTTGTCCAAATCGATCGCCACCAAGTCGATCGCAAGCGTGAAGTTTGGTTTTATAACCGCAACAGCAACTGCTGAGTTCACGACAGCCGCATTGATTTGTTATGAGTTTTTTAAAGCAACTAAAATGACAATAAATTACAGCAAAACTCAATCGCTCCTCTTCCTTGGGGCAGGATGTTTAATGTTTGGTAGCACGATCGTGGGATGTGCAGCGACTCAGCAACAGCCCGAGGTCATAACGTCGCCTCTAGCCGCAATGTTAGCCTCTCCCGCACCATCTGTTAGCCCATCTGCACCCAGTATTTTGGGTATGCAGCAATGGGCAACGATCCGAAAGGGTGAATCTGCCCATGGACTGACCTTCAGTACCGATGGAAAACTGTTGGATCAGGAAAAACCGCTTTTGGCTGAAATTCCAGTCAGCTATGTCAGCGATGACAATGTCACCGATGCTCAACGCTTATTTGTTTCTGATCCCTCTCCATCAGGCCGATTTAATGTTGTGAAAGCCTGTGAAAGCACGACCGAGGCATCGGGATTGTGTTGGGCTGTGTTTTTGGTCGATCGCCAAGCCAAAACGGCAGTGAAAATCAGCATCGCCAAATATGGTGGGCAAAACTGGGTGCAGTGGTCAGGCGATGAGCGCTATGCCGTCTTTACAGAATCGATGGAAGGTGTGTCTTGGTTCATAGTGCTTGATTTGCAGACCCGAGAGGCCAAGATGTTCGAGCAAACGTCTGCCGTGGCTGATTTGAGCAGCTTTAGATGGTTAGACAATCGCACCTTCCAAGTCGACGCCTCCTGTGGCGATCGCTCTAACTGTACAGCACCGCCGTTTCGTAAAGACATTACTGCACTCTTTACCAAGTAACTAAGTTTCCAATGGTTCGTAAATTCTTTGCTTATCCAATGACGCTCGCAGCCTTGCTCAGCCTCATCTTTACCTCCACTGCCGTTGCTCAAACTTCATCACAGTCTCCCTGCCCGCAGTTCGACTATCCACAGCCTACCAACTTTAGACCGAGGCTAGTGCAAGAATTGACTGGGCACACCAGCTTTGTGTACTCCCTCACTTTTAGCTGCGATGGGCAAACGCTAATTTCAACCAGCGGCACGGTCGATAAATCAGTGAGATTATGGGACTGGCGATCGGGTAAGCAACAACTCAGCTTCACTGCTAGCAATCCCAATGACTGGTTTGCCTCGGCATTCCTCTCACCCAATGGTCAAACACTGGTGACAGCTGACTCTAAGGGTGAAATTCAGCTTCGAGAGCCTCAAACCGGTGCAGTGCGATCGCTCTTTCCCGCTCGCACTCGTGGGGTCGGCATTATCGCGCTTACCCGCGATGGACAAACGCTGGTGGATGCCACAGGAAGGGGCGGCGACTTCAGTATCACTTTATGGAACTTCACCACCCGGCAACAGCAACAACGGCTTTCTGGCAGTTGGGCAGATATGTGGACGATTACGCCTGACGGCTACACCTTAGCAGCTGCCAGCAATAGCGGCACTGCCAGGGTTTGGAATCTTCGCAATGGGCAGCTTGTCAGCACCTTACCCATTAGTTCTACCGTCGGAGCAATGGCGATCGCGCTTACGCCGAATGCCGAATCACTCATTGTTACTTACACTGACGGCTCCATCAAACAATGGAATGCTAGAACTGGAAGGTTCAACCGCCTGCTCTTTCGTGGTATTCAGCCTAAGTCGCTCGCGATGAGCCCTGATGGTCGCACCTTGGCGCTCGGCTACTACAACCACGTCCGCCTGTGGGACCTCAACACCAATCGCTTGCTCCATAACCTGCCTGCCAATGCCTCCGGTCCTCAACTCTTACGCTTTAGCCCCGACGGTCGCTTTTTTCTCAACACCGATGAAGAGGGGAACGTGATTCGTGTCTGGCAGCTTACCCCCTAGCGTAGCGTCTTGATCGCCAGTGGTTTCACTAGGCAGTCCGGAGCCGCAGCGCCTCTCAAGATGACGCAAGCCACACCCAGTTCCTCTGCTCTTAACTGTTTGTAGTCCGGCATAGGGAAGCAACAACAAACTCTACTTCTCCACCATTACATCTTGAGTACTACCAGAACTTTATATTCTAAAGGTCAATAATCACAACGATGAATTACTGAAGTTTGAAAAAACAGGGTAAACGTCGATAGTAAAAATTATTACTCCAGTGATAAACCATACTGGTTACAAGTGAATTGGATGTTCTGTTAAGGTAGCAAAGAAAGATCCCAAAGACTGACAATGAAAATAACAGCACTAAAAGAGAGCTAAAGGAGGGAAAGCTACCGGAAAAAAGCCATCCTACCAAATGGATTGTAAAAAACAAGAGGCTAGAAACAATAGTCGCTTTAAGGTAACCTATACGAGTCTTGAATTGCTCAAGCAGGAACCCTCTAAAGACAATTTCCTCAGTCATTGGTGCAGGCAACGATGAACTGAATAGTAAAGGTAAGTTATTGCAATAGAGAGGGTCTGGCTTCTTTCCTATAGTTATAAGCGCGATGAGGGGGATGAGTAAGCTAAAAATAATTCCCCACTTTATGCCCTTACCTAGATTAGTTGTTAGCCGAAGATAGGATAAGGGATTTTGATGTTCAATATAGTAGATATAGGCAAAGATAGGCGGTAACCAGACAACAAATTGTACGATGAACCACCAAAGTGCAGAGAGCTTTTCGTTATTAAGAGCGGGAAACAAACTTGTTTTAAAGAAAATAAAGACCAACCAGGCACCGACCCAACTAAGATGCAGGAATACAATATACAAAACTAGGGGAAGCCAACTACCCAAAGGCTGCTGTCTCTGCATTGTTTTTCAATTGGCAACCAAATAAACAAGCTTTTTCACTTTACGGTTCTCATCCAGTTGGAGGATAGTGGGTATCTCTCTTATATAGCAGTAGATGATTGCTTACAAGCGACTGTTATGGCTCTGATGACGTTTTTTTTCAAAAGCCTTTAAACCAACTTGCGTGACGCCAGCCAGAAGGTTAAGAAGGAGAACCCTGTGAGTGCAACACAGTCAACGATAATGCGTTGCGTCATTGGTTGTAACAAGGTTTGTCGCAAGGCTGATGCTGCATGGGTTGCAGGACTACAATAGCCCACTATTTGCACAAGCTCTGGTAAGCGGCTGGCTGGTAACAAAACTGGACCAATGAACAGTGCCAGCAGCGTTACCAAGAGCGTTAACCCGCCTCCCACTTCTGGGCTCGGAGCCTTTGTCCCGATTACTGCTCCAATGCCAGCTAGCGGCAAAACACACAGCGGCATGACTAGCAAAAGCAACGGGTGAAGTATGAATGGCAGATGCAAAAACCAGGCGCCAAAGATAATGGTTACTAATAAGGCCGGAAACGACAGCACGAAGAACGCCAGAACAACAGCAATGATCAGCAGCGAACGACGAATGGGTAACGTGGCGTAATAGTCTAAGGCGCCGGAGAAAGGCATGTAGGCAAACCGGGACGACACATTTCCCAAATTGCCAAACATAAGGGACATCACTAAGCTACCAGAGAGGATAGCGTTGAGTGATTCAGCATCATGCCTAGAGGCAAAGCTGCCTAAAGCAATGATACTTAACACCGGGCTAATCGTCGCCGTGATTACCATCACCTGCCACGACCAGCGCCAATTGCTCAACTCCATGCACAGCAGATCAAATAGTTGTAGAAGCAGTGGCAGGGGTTTACGGTTGGGTTGCATAGTGCAGATACAGGTCTTCTAGCGTGGCAGAGTAAAGGCGAAAATCATCAATCTGAGTGAGGTCGAGGCGATTGAGTGTTGACTCGATCTGATGCCACTCTAGGAAAACGCGCCAGTGTCCCGGAGAGCAGTGATCGCAGTTAAGTTCTGCGGGTAAGACCGGCGGCTTTTCAGGCTCAAAGAAGAGCTCCAAGCGCAACATTCGATCCACCTGTCGCTTCAGGTCGCTAGGACGACCGATCGCCACTAGCTTCCCAGCCCGCAAAATGCCGACCCGTTGAATTGCTTTTTCTGCCTCGATCGCGTCGTGAGTAATCAAAATAATCGTAGTTCCTTGTTCCTGGTTCAATTGGCGCAAATTATCCCACACGAGTCTGCGACGCTGAGGATCGAGGTCATTCGTCGGCTCATCCAAAATCAGGACTGGCGGCGAACCTGCTATGGCCACTGCTAAGCGCAGTAACCGCAGTTGCCCACCCGAAAGCCGAGCCACAGGTTGATCGCGCCAATCGACCATTTGCCATTGCTGGAGTAAGCGATCGCATTCCTGACGGGCCCCACGCCGACTCATGCCGCGTAAATGTGCGGTGAAATAAAGGCTCTCTGCGATCGTCAGGTTTTTCACTGCACCGCTTTCCTGGGGCATATAGCCCACATTCATCTGTACAACGTGAGGAATGGTAGTGATATTTTTGCCCCAAAACTCGATTTGACCAGCACTACTCGTCAACAAATTCACCATCTGCCGCACAAGCGTACTCTTACCGGCGCCGTTATCCCCCAAGATGCCAAAAATTTCGCCTTGACAGATTTGCAGGCTGATGTGGTCATTCACAGGTCTGGATTGCCCCGGATAAACCTTAACAAGCTCTTGAATGTTATAAATTACAGAAGAATCCATAAGGCTCTGCTTAAGCTTCGGTTCCACGACAATGGTGCTTTTTGCTGCCATGACGCTGTGCCCATAAAGCAGCTTGTGTACGATCACGCAGCCCTAGCCGATTCAGGATACGGGTCACATGGTTTTTCACAGTGCCTTCCGTTAGATGAAGCGCTTGGGCAATTTCTCGATTGTTTTTCCCCTGGGCAATGAGGGCTAAAACCTCCTGTTCCCGCTCACTGAAGTTGGGTTGCTCACTCTGCTTCACGGCTGGAACGGCATTGAGTTGGGCAAAGACTTTGGGTGCAATTGTGGGTCCTAACTGACTGTAGCCCTGATAGAGATTGCGAATGGAAGCCGCCACCTGAACCGAAGGTGTACTTTTGAGCAGATAGCCTAACGCCCCGACCTGAAGCGATCGCAAGATATACTCATCCTCATCGAACGTGGTCAACACCAGAATTCGCATCCAGGGGTAGCGTTGATGAATTGCATGGGTAGCTTCTACGCCATCGCAGAGGGGCATTCGTACATCCATAAGAATCACATCCGGCTGCAGTTGAACCGCAAGGGAAAGCGCTGCTTGTCCGTCGCATGCCTGTCCTACAACCTCTAGGTCGGTTTCTAGGGCTAGTAAGGAAGCTAACCCCTGGCGAAAAAGCGGTTGGTCATCAACGAGCAGGAGGCGAATCATAAGCGTTTGGCTTCTATCTTGGAATGGTGATGTGAATGACAGTGCCTTGACTCGGAGCCGTGTGAAGCTCGATTTGTCCACCTAAGAGTTGCACCCGTTCTTGCATGCCCCGCAGCCCAAAGCCAGTATGGGGTTGGCTAAGGTCAAAGCCTTTGCCATCATCCATTAACTCCAGGACGACTTCACGGTCGCTAAACTGCGCTCTCACCTCAACTAAGGTCGCATCGGCATGCTTCTGAATATTGGTTAATCCTTCTTGCACAATGCAATACAATTGATGGCTGGTCTGTAAGGGTAAAGACGGCAGTTGCATATCCAGTCGCACTTGAAATGATTGATGCTGTTTGACCTGTGCAACCAATGTCACTAAAGCTTGCTGCAAGTCAAAGGGCGAACGATGTAAAGTTTGTAGTGACCGTCGTACGTCTTGAAGGCACTCACCTGACAGTAATTTTGCTAGATCGAGGGCTTGTAAAGCTTGATTAGGATCGTGTTCGCGTAATTTTTGGGCTACCTCTAATTGAATCTGTAAGGCTGTCAGGCTATGACCGAGAGAATCATGAATATCACGAGCAATCCGGTTACGTTCTAGCGTTGCAGCTAACTGTTCTACTTCCTGAGTTAACGCCTCAGCTTGTAAACGGCTTTTGCGTTCCGCAATGAGTAAATAGCCTACGACTATGGCAAAGGAACTGGCACCCAGATAAAATGTGAAATGGTAGAACATTAACTTGGAGGGCGCAAAATAGCCTGTTGCCCCCTGTTCTGTAATCATTGCTAACGTGCGTTCAATCCGCCCTGGTAAGCTCCAAGTTAAGCCTGCAAGGTAGCCAACTCCTAACAAGAAGGTCGCTGCAGCTACCTCTTTTAGGGGCAACAGCAGACAACTTTTTGCAATCGTCCAATACATCAGCAAATCAAACCGGAAATTAAACGCTGCCGCAATCACGAAAACTGCCATACAGGAAAAAACATACTTGCGGCGTGCGTCAAGGGATTGCTCCATTGGAGTGATTAAGCTGAGCAAAAAAAAGACGCCGTGAAAGCCCGCGAGTTGTGCTTGAATTTGGCGATCGAAAGCATCGTAATAAGTACTTAGAATTGCCAGCAGTGCACTCACAGCAAGCAATACCCAATCGACATAACAGAGGTTGCGCCGCAGTAACGGAAAGGGTTGAGGCAGCAGCAGTTTCATCTCTGATTCGGTTATCTCGTGGCCGGTGCATGTAGCATTCTTTATTCTGCCTGATCAGGTGCGGTCAGCGATCGCCTCAACCCATGACTTTAGTCATGGGTTGGCATGACCTTTGCTCAATAAGGCAAACTTGGCTGTTGAGGAAAAGGTCGAGTCACTGGAGTACCCCCAGTGACATTGGGTTGACCTGGAATCAATACATTAGCTCCTTGCTCCAGTCCACCAAGTGGTGGTTCTACAACGGTAGAGGCAGCAATTTGAATGAGTTCCTGCTGAGAAATACTATGACGATCCGTGCCCAGGACAAAGCCAAACCCATCTTGTTGCCATAGCACATAGTGGTCTGCATCTTTAGCTTTGCCCAAAGCTAAGTAATAGCCCTGGATGCCATTGGGTAAACTAACCGGAGTGCCCTTTTCTAACTGACGCGACCACGGAGAAAACCCTTCCTGTGTAAACACGGCAATGCCACCAACTGAACATTGCGGTTGCTTACAGTTCGCTTCAGGAGAAAGATAGACTTGCAACCCCTTTGCATTAGCTTGAACAAAGGGATGCAATGCTAATGCCTCGTGAGGGAGGTAAGCTGGCAATCGCATTTTCAATCCATTCGGTAATTGCCGTTGAATGTCGTCAACAATAGGTTTGAAAAGTGATGCAGGCTCTGCTTGAGCAGAAATTGCATTGACTGTAACCCACAAGAATGATAGAAAACTCATTCTGTAAAACCAGTTTAGGTCTTTCATTGCTTTAATCCTCAATCACTACAATAAACAGCAGTATAAGGAGCTAGAAAGCAATGTCGTTCAGACGCAAGTCATTGATTCGAGATGACAAAAGTCATGTTCTATAACTGATACTCTAGGCCAATTCAAGCAACGAAATTGCCGTAATCACGCAGGTTTTGGTAGTTGGGATTGAATTGAAGTTGGCGACAAATCCAACTTGAGGTAAAAATAGTGAGCGTGCCGTGAGCCGTCAAGTTTTGAAACTACTTCTCGATAGTCCTAAACAAGTAAGGATAGAAGAACGGCTGATATTGATGTTTAAGTTTTCCGGTCTTGCAATCATGCTAGCTTGTACCATTTGTGCCTCAAAACATACTGTCAAGCATGGCAGAATCCACAACGGCAAACAGAACTAGCGGTGTCAGGCTTGCGGCAGGCAACTTGTACGAGACCCGCAGAACAAAGCGGATTGTTAGAAAGCAACAGCGACTTTAGATCATCTCACATTCTTGACTAATTGAAGTACTGTCCTGCACCTATTTACTCCATTCATCCCATGCTGCTTGCGCAACCTTTGCTATGACTCCTTCGCGTATTGTCTCGTTAGCCATCGAATCTGAAACAAAAACTGCGATCGCTAAATGTCGCCCATTCGGCAACGTCATCAGTCCAACATCATTGGTTGCCGCCGTCACTCCATTTACAGTAGATGAAGTACCCGTTTTGTGTGCCACCACCGTCCCATCAGGCAACAGTCCTTTAAGGCGCTTTGGACCTGTAGTTGTCTCGGTCATCAATTGCAGCAATAAGGCTTGACTAACTTTTGAAAGCCCTTTTCCCTCATGAAAAGCGCGTAACAAAACGACGGTAGCAGCAGGTGTCGCATAGTTACGATACTTCACTGCTGCGTCTTGTGCTAGCTCCTTTTCCGTGTTAGCGACAACAATATCGTTAACGCCAAGACGACGCAAATACTCCGTGACCATCCTTGGCTCACCGACGAGTCGTAACAGCACATTACAAGACGTACCATCACTTTCAGAAACCATGTACTTCAGGAGCTCAGCTAGACTGAATGCCCTTCCCTGCGCTTTCTTGTCGAGAATTCGGCTACCCTGGAGGACATCGCTGACCTCAACACGAATTTTCTGATCCAGCTTCAGTTTTCCTTGGTCTACTTGAGCCAGAACAGCCATTGCAATGGGAAACTTATAAACACTCTGCATTGGAAATTGCTGCTCTCCATTTAGAGTCACTGACTCCCCAGTTTCTAGTACTGTGGCTGTAACCCCAACCCGCCCTTGAGCAGCCTGAGCGATTTGTTCAATGCGAGCGCGTAATTCGTTTTCGTTATTAGTAGTAAAAGCTACAATCTCTTGCGGTGCACCTGTTTGGCTGTCTCGCTTGTCGGCTCTGTTGCTGAAGTTGCTACTCGTACAACCAACAGCCAGTAAAGACAAACAGAATACGCAAAGTGACACATTTTTAGTTGTTGCTTGAATCATAAAATCCGAATTGGGACTGTGAGCAGCCTAGAGCTACACTTGGGAACTGTCAGATTTCGAACTTCAAGGAAATTTACTAGAGGTTGAGTTAAACTCAGCGGAGCAGTCACCCACTCCGCTGGTCTACAGAACCGTGCTTGAGACGTTAACCTCACACGGCTCCTCAACAACTGGGTGCTTGTCATGCATACCTGAATGAACTTGGTCGTGGCAATGCTGATGCATCAACGTCAGATTATCCCACTTGTGGTTTTGGTGATGCTTGTCCAGATGGTGGACTTCCAACAGGTCTTCTGACTTGAAGTACGATTCACAGTAAGAGCATTTGCCGCCTTGGCGCTTCAACAGTTTGGCAATCTGAGCCGGTAGCTCTGGATGTTGACCCATCCGAGAGGCCCAGTAACTCCAGTCCCCATCGAAGGGACTGCGACTGCCTTGGACTTTGACATGCCGCACAATCGGGGTTTCAACGTGAGTGCAGAGACGCAGCCGTTTATCCCCCTGCTTGGCAGCAAAGACCCATCCCCCTCCCTGATTGACTAGCCAGTAGCGACTGGCTCGCCAATAGCCGCTCTTGTTGGGATGGCGACGATGTGCCCAAGCACGCAGCTTTTGATAGAGCAAGTAATCGAGCTTTGAGTAAGCTGCCTTACTGCACTGGGCAGAGTAGTAGCGTGACCACCCCCGGACGATTGGGTTGAGATGGTTAATCAAAGCAACTTGTGGGGCTGCTTTGTGGCTTCTAATCACGCCCAGCGCTTGCAGGGCGTGTCTCTGCATCGCTGCTTTACTGGGCTGGATAATCGTCTTGTAGCCTTTCATTGACCGCCCGGATTTGTATTTGCTCATTCGGTATTGCCGAATGGCAAAACCCAGGAAGTCAAACCCGACCTGCCCATCGACTGCACTGAGCGTGTGACAAAGGCGGGTCTTACTCGGTTTGAATGCCAGTCCCATTTTCTGCAACCACTTGGAGAGTAACCGCTGGGCTTGTTCGATGCCTTTGCGTTCCGGGTGAATGACCACCAGGTCGTCGGCATAACGAACAACCTGTGCCCCTTTGCAATAGCGAGCCAGGTAGCTTTCCATGCCATGCAAAGCGGCATTCGCTAGTAGAGGCGAGAGGCTTCCGCCTTGTGGCACGCCTTCTGGCGTTTCACTGTACTGGAAGTCAGACACCCCCAGCAAAGCTGGTGGCTTGATGAATGTGACCGCCCCAAGGGCGGGTGTCCTCGCTGAAGGTGTCTGTGAGTCAATTAGAAACGTCCACTTTGGTCAAACGCTGTCTGCTCTCGGATGTCACGACGCACAACCGCCTCTTCAAAGCCAACGGTTGAGACGGCATAGCCCCGTGCCCAAAAATTCTCCCCCTCAAAATTGTGTTGCTTGCCTTTGAAGCGGCGGGCAATCGCAAGGGCACTTTTCCCTTTGAGAAACCCAATCACTGACGACACCGCATATTTGGGAGGAATCTCAATGCACATATGCACATGATCCGGCAGCAAATGTCCTTCGATGATCTGGCATTCTTTTTGACGCGCTAATTCATGAAACACCGGTCCTAAATACTGCCGTAGCTCCAAAAACATGGTCTTACGACGATACTTCGGCACGAAAATGACGTGGTACCTACAATCCCATTTGCTGTGAGAAAGGCTCTGATACAATTCCGACATGTGTTTTTTCCTCCTACGGTTCGGTGCAAGCCACCGTGGGAGTTACTTTACATACGCTCTGGAACGCCAGAAACGCTAAAAGCTGTTCAAGTCGCACTGGTAGAACCAGTGGCTTACCTTCTAAGCTAAAGACAAGTTACGTGATGCCACTAATTTGCGCGAAGCCATGGAAGCCGTACTTAGGCAGGCTGCGTCCTAACTTCTATGGCGACAGCTATACCCCTCTTCCATCACTCTAGGTAGAGGAAAAGCACTGAGGAGCAGCACGAGGAAGCCAGCCTGGAAACTGATTGATGTAGTTAATCAAGCTGACAAAGCCATGTCGTAAATCAG
>NZ_JACJOZ010000007.1:0-20528 GCF_014695795.1 Phormidium sp. FACHB-592 | reverse complement strand
GGTCGAGAAGGTGGGAAATTTAGCTGAAGGTTACTGCAATCGCCCTTAACCCAAAGCAATGCTTAGGGAAATGGCTGCGGTTCCCTACAAAGGTATAAAAAACGGTTGTTTTTTAACATGCAGTGCAGCGAACTCTAGGGTGTGAGTTTCCGATCCTCCTTCTACTAACCCATTAACTATTGCAGAGAAGTTAATGAGTAGGTAGAGGGGCTGGAAAGGCTACTACGTTTGGGTTTGAGTATTGTGCAGTTGAGACGTGCCCAAGCTAGGCAGTGACCTACTAACTAAGTATTTAGGCTAAAATGCAGAAAAGTTAATCAATCTGAAGGGCGAGCGCGATGCCGTTTCCTAAGGGTCAGAATCCCAACCATCCTGCTGCTGGTTCAACGATGCAAGGTGGAACCGATTCGCGGTAAAAAGGCGATCAGCCGTATCAAGAAAATTCTGGCCGACCGTCCCCGTGATTTATATTTGTTGATGCATAGTCTGAATAGCATCATGGCAACTCTAAAGGCTGGTTAGCCTAGGTCTGCATCTTGCTCGAACTCCTCGACCACAGCCGCCACCGCTTCAATCTCATGTTGTAAGTCCTCAATCGAAGGCAGCTTCGCCTTGAACTCGTCTGGTAGTGCCGCCGTGGTGCGATAAGTAGAGACGCTAATCGGCTGGCTCATACCCCGTAACGCGTACTCAACAACCGCCTTTTTCTTAGAGCGGCAAAGGACGATCCCGATCGTCGGATTATCAGTTGGGCGGCGCAACTTATCATCAATGACATTGACATAGAAATTGATCTGCCCTGAATACTCAGGTTTGAAGTCAGTCGTTTTTAACTCGATCACCACAAAACAACTCAAGGCAAGGTGGTAAAAGAGTAGATCAACAAAAAACTCATCTCCTTCAACATCAAGCCGATACTGACTGCCCACAAACGCAAAGCCGACACCCAGTTCTAGCAGAAACTTCTGCATGTGTTCCAACAAGGCACGTTCTAAGTCACGTTCAAGGGCTTTTTCACGTAAATTGAGAAACTCCAGGTTGTATTCTGACTTGAGTAAGCTTTGGGCAAGGTCAGACTGAGGAGCCGGAAGTACTGCCTGAAAATTCGTTAGTGCGCCTCCCTGGCGGCTATACAGCTCGGTATCGATCTGGTGCATCAGTACATTGCGGCTCCACCCATTCTCGATCGTCTTTTGGATATACCAGACTCGCTGCTCTGGGTCTTTGAGCTTGTCGAGAATAGCGCAGTTATGCTTCCACGGAATTTGTGCACCAGCTTGGTGCACAAGTGCTTCGTCAGGATAGGCTTCGGCAAAAGCCCTCATATACTTGAGGTTTCGGGGAGAAAACCCTGTCATCTCAGGAAATTCCATCTTTAGATCCTGAGCTAAACGATCAACAACCTTGGTACCCCAGCCTTCATCCTGCTGGCGTTGCAGAATGTCTCGTCCGATTTGCCAATAGAGCAACACTAACTCTTGGTTGACTGCTAGAGCCGCCTTTACTTGAGCAGAACGAATGCGCTCTTTCAGGTTTCGGAAGAAGTCATCATAATCATTAGGAAAAAGAGAGGTTTGCTTCGGCATAGTCAAGTTATGTTTAACGGCAGTTGATATGACCGATTAAGCCTCCTCTGTCAAGCGCTCTAGCTCATCCAACAACTTGGTAATCCGCTCATGCTTTTTACGCTCATTCCAAGCTTTGCTTCGCTTCAACCGCTTGGTGATTTCTGTCATACGACCCACTAACAATTGCGCTGGTGTTGTTTCAGCTTCGGCATCTGGCTTCGCTTCTTTAACCCGTACTTTGATCTCGTTCAAAGAAAGATTTTGGGTGATTGCTTGCTTGAGTAACTCATCCCGCTGCTGTTCATCTTTTATACGAGCGATCACCTGAGCCTTGGTGTAGGCAATCTTTCCCTGTTGTAAAGCTTCTAAGACATCATTAGGAAGATTAAGTAGAGGTAGCCGATTATTTACGAACGATTCCCATGACATTGTTGCTAGAGCAGCGAAGACTGCTTGTACTGCCTCATTTTCTGAACTGCCCATAACGTTATGGGCAACCTTCCCTTTTGCCTCATGCTGCATTCGATAAAGCAGCTTAGGAACTTCACTGACAGGCATCTTTAGCTTGAGTGCTAAGAGTTGTAAGACCCCTTCTGTTTCTTCGACCGGATTGAGATCTTCTCGCTGAAGGTTTTCAATCAAGGCAAGTTGTGTCGCTTGCTCGTCTGTCATCTCACGAATCACGACAGGAATATCCGTCAAACCTGCTGCTTTAGCAGCGCGATAACGCCGTTCTCCTGCAACCAATTCATAAGTATCTAGCTTTTTAAGAGTCCGTACTAGTAGCGGCTCTAGAATTCCATGCTCTTTGACTGAGAGCACGAGTTGCTCCATCTTTTGCGGATCAAAATATCGACGTGGTTGCTGGGCTGGTAGTTGGATATGGTCAATCGCTACTGTATTAGGAGGGGCAGATGCAGTAGCAACCTCTCCAAACAATGTCACCGGAGCCGTGATCTTACCGCCAAAAACACGCTCACGTTTAGAGGTCATTTAGCTTCTCCATCTCTTTTGCAATTCCGTCAAGCACCTTCTTAGCGGGATGCTTGGGGCTATAAACAGCTAATGGGGTTCGATCCATTGAAGCATCTGCAAAGACAGTTGACTTAGGAATCATTGGGAAAATTTTGCCGATGGGGGCAAGCTGCTCCTGAATTGCTTTCAAGGTGAGCTCATCATGAGAGTTGCGGCTATCGTACATTGTGGGCACAAACCCCGCTATTTTTAGATTACGGTTCGGCTTCGCTTTTACCTTTTGCAAAGTCTGTAAAAGCATATCTGTACCCTGAAAGGCTTTGAACTGCGTCTGAATCGGAATGAGCAGATAATCTGTAGCGACTAAAGAAATATAGCTCAACATGCCTAAGCTAGGCGGGCAATCGATCAAGATGAAATCGTATTGCTCCCGGACTGGCTCTAAAGCATCTTTAAGCCGAATATCACGCATATAGGCAGTCACTAATTCTTGCTCTGCATCAGAAAGCTTCAACTGCGCAGGCACTAGATCCATACCATGAAGCTTCTGATGGATCGGTAACGCTTCTTCCAGTACGATCGCATTGTAGATCGTTCGTTCTAATGTTCCTGGCTCCAGCCCCATGAATGTGGTGAGAGAAGACTGAGGGTCCATATCGACTAACAGTACTCGTTGCTTCCTCTGCGCTAAGCTATAGCCCAGATTCATTGCCAAAGTTGACTTACCAACTCCCCCAGCTTGATTAAACAGTGCAATGACTTTTCCCATTTTTTCCAATGCCAATTGCCTTCAGCAGCATACCGTAATAAAGATTTGCGAGCACGTTTAGTTCCTGCTATGCCCAAGTGAACGAGGAACCAAATGCCAAGGCATCTAAACCTGAGTAGAGGTTGCCAGTGGTGAACAAGAGTTTGAGTACAGTACTAAAGCGCTTGCCACCACTGCTGCTAAAAGGAGGCAAAGCAGGTACAAACTAGGCAGAGAATGGGTGCAGCCTTAATGATGAAGATCGTGTGGTTCAGGGCGATCGCCAAGCTATATTCTGGCTACTTACCACCTATTTGCTGCCCATTTGATCAACACCCCTTCAAAAGGTAACCCATGCACAGTGCTGAAAAAGCGCAAACATTCGTCCCAAGCAGCAAAGCCATCTGCAAGGGCAAGCCGCGTCAGTGCGTCTCTGGTCAGCCAATGATCGTTGAGCTTGATGCCCAAGGCGTCATGCAACAGTAACGGCTCTACACTGATACAGAGGGGATCGGGGGTAATTAGCTTCCGGCAAGCCTTGGTTCGCATCCCGGTATAGAGCTGCATGGCTTCACCAGGCTGGGTATGCCGCTTACGTGGCGACCGGATCGTTTGCTGTTTCGCACCCATCTCAATTAACGGCACAAACTGCTGTTTGAAGTTGTAAGCCACCATCTAAAGCACTTCCTTGATCAGTAAGGGCACATACTTTTGGTTTCTGCTATGCCCTACTGGTGCAGACTGAAGCAGCGGCAGCGGCATTTCACGCACTTGAAGTGCCTCTGGCAGTGCTGTAATGTTGCCACCCTTGGGATCTTGCAGCGATCGCTGCACTGGGTGTAATTGGCTGGAGTCGATCGCGTAAGCACCCGTCTGCTTGAAAAAGAACGCCATACCAGCAGCTTGACACTGTTCCCGTAGAGACCGCGCCCATTGTAAATCAAAGGTGCGCGCCTCCTTGCCTGATTCACCACCGCAGATAATCCAATGCAAACGGTTTGGCTCTAAACCACACGTACCTTTCGCATCAGTAACAGTGGGGAGGTATTGCAGGATGTTGATTGCCTCTAGCAGTGGCTCACAGCTCAGAAAGCGTAGAGTTGTTGGAATTTCGAGCAGCATCGGAATGCGATCGTGTGCCTGCTGCTGCCCCTCTACCGTAGTACCGAGCCACACATTCACTGGAGCGTTGCCCTCTAACCAGGTACTTGCAATGGCGGCACCGTCGTGAGTCAAGCGGCTAACAGACTGCAAGCGATCGCTCCAGTGCTCGATGCGCTTTGTCAGTAGCAGCCAATCGAGGTGTGGTGTGGCAGCAACCAGCGTGAGCAAGTCTGCTAGCCAGTCAATTGGCACCTCGTCGTCGAGCCAATCTGCTAACGACGCACAAAACACACGCTCGCGCTGACCGTTCGCCTGTGCCTGCCGCTGCCAACGCGCTGGCTGTTTCCAATAGTCTGCTGTTGTGCGACTGCGAGGCTGACCCATACCCCACTGCACGCGATGATACCGACGCTCCATCATGTCTCTGGCATAACAGTGAGCGCAGCCAGGTGAAACCTCGGTGCAGCCAATCCAGGGATTGAAGGTATGGGTTGTCCACTCAATTTTGCTGTTAGTTGCCATGCCTGTCCTGCCAACTTTGGGCAGATCGATGCGGATGCTTCCTCCGGTATAACAACACTTTGGTGCAGTAGACAGGAAAAGGGAAGAGCGCTATGGTCATGGATGTGAGGAGTTGCCTAGAACTGAAAAGCCCCTGGAGTCGAAACACGGACAGACGCCTAGGGGCTTTTCTATGGCAAGGAACAGATGCTACCCTCAAACACGACTTGTGTTTCCTGTCTCACTCACCGCCAGTGCTGAGGTGAGGAAAGAGCTTCAGCCAATGTGCCTTCACCGGATCACAACCGTTTATGCAGCCAGTTGATTGAGGTCATCCAAAGGTGAAGGCAGTTCAGTGGTATGAGCAAAATGCAGCGACCGTCATTCCTGCTTATGAGAGCCTGCGAGCGGAAGATGTTCATCGTTGGCTACTGGGGCTGCTCCCGGATCGCCCCAGTCTGGTGTTGGACATTGGAGCTGGTAGCGGTCGGGATGCCGCCTGGTTAGCCGCCCAAGGGCATACGGTGGTAGCGGTGGAACCAGCGGCGGCGATGCGGCACGAAGGACAACGGCTCCATCCTGATGCCAACATCCGCTGGTTGGACGATCGCCTCCCATCACTCCAACACGTACAGCGCTTGGGCATAGCGTTCGACTGCATTCTCTTAAGTGCCGTCTGGATGCACATTCCTCTTGCAGAACGCACCCGAGCTTTCCGTAAAGTGATCGCCCTGCTGAAACCGGGTGGGCTGCTGGCAATCACATTACGACATGGAGCCGCAGACGACGACCGTGAGCTTTATCCGGTGTCATGGGAAGCAATCGAACGCCTGGCACGGGATCATGGTGCCACCGTTGTGCGCAAAGTAGTAGACCGCGATCGACTCAATCGCGATGAGGTTTCCTGGACGCAGATGGCGCTCACGTTACCCGATGATGGCACGGGTGCTTTGCCCCTGCTGCGACATGTCATTTTGCATGGCTCCAAGTCGTCTACCTATAAGTTGGCGCTGCTGCGAGTGCTGTGCCGGATCGCAGACAGCACGGCTGGCACCGCGCAGTACCAAGATGATGCCTCCATCAGCGTCCCACTGGGTTTGGTTGCCCTTTACTGGTTGCGTTTGTTTAAGCCGCTCTTGGAGGCAGACCTACCGCAAAGCCCCACGAACCGGGGTATCCAGGGCTTAGGATTCGTGGGACCAGGCTTTCGGGCGCTCAGTGGTGTCTCTCACCTTGACTTGCGAATCGGTGTGCGCTTTACAGGGGCGACGGCTCAAGCCCTACATCAGGCGTTGAAGGAAGCTGTGAAGACCATCACAACAATGCCTGTCTCTTACATGACTGACTCTAGTGGCAGCCAGATCTTGAGCGCCACGCGCACCGCCCGTTTACCCACACCGACAGAGCTCCTGCTTGAGCCAGCCTATCTTGCGAGTTTCGGGCAATTGCTCATCCCGCAACACATCTGGTTAGCCCTAGTGCGCTTTGAGGCTTGGATTGAACCCGCGTTGCTGGCTGAGTGGCTCCGACTGATGAAAAGCTATGCCAGTGGACAAGGACGCACGCTGCCTGAAGCAGACATCGCTTTGGCGATGACCTGGTCCGACCCCAGCCGCGATGTCACTACAGCACGGCAACGTGCCCTCACTTTGCTAGGCTCACAAGACCTGTTCTGTGTCTGGAGTGGCAAACGTCTAACCGAGCGCTCTTTAGATATTGACCATTGCTTTCCCTGGTCCGCCTGGGCGTGTGATGATCTGTGGAACTTACTGCCGTCTGACCGGACAGTGAATCAACGCCAGAAGCGTGATCGCCTTCCCAGTGCTGCCAGGTTGCAGTCCGCTCAAAACCGGGTGCAAGGCTGGTGGCAGGCAGCGTATCTCCAGGCGCTCAACCCCTTACTGCCTGTACGGTTTACACAGGAAGCCTGTGCTAGCTTGCCGGGATTGTTGTCGATGGCGGATGCGCCCAGTCTGGACGATTGCTTTACCGCCATCCTGCTGCAACAGGTAAGACTGAAGCATGATCAGCAAGTGCCAGAATGGCGAGATTAGCACTGCCTGCCTCGTAAGCGCGCACGCCTCGCATGAGAGCACCACCCAGCGTTGTCTGATGTGAAAGCCTGTGCCTGGATTGTTCTGGCAACAAACCAACGACAAAGCGCCTGCCATGGTCGGGGTGAAGCTAGCACACGGATGAAAAGTGTCAGTGGGGCAGCAGGCGGCTCCAGCTTGAGTGATGGAACCGAGATCGCGCTCAGGCTCAGCAAGGTTCAGTCCTGCAAGGGCTTTTAAGAGCGCACTTGCTTGACCAGACCAGGATCAGGCTGGGCTGGTTGCTCTTTGGGAACAGGTGGCGACGGGACAGCAGCTCCGCGGGCTTGTCGCCGCACCTCCCGCACCTCTGCTTTCAGTTGACGTAATAAGGCAGCGTGACGCAACTGCTCTGCTTGTTCCCAAGCATTGTCTAGCCGTTCAAAGTCGCTCATCTTGTGTCTTGCCCATGCTGCTCAAGCACATCCACATTAGCGCAAGTCGGACTGCTTGTGACTAGTGAAAGACTCTTGGCAATGCGGGAGCAGTCCGACTCCAGAAACAGTGGCTGCTAACCGCTGCAGCTGCTCTCCAGCTGAGTCGGGCAGCAACGCAGCTTCGTAAACTCAGGTTTAACGGGTTGTTCAGCAATGGCTACTATGACCGAGATCTTAGCGTTCCTAACTGTGGCAGATTGAACGCTGTAACAAAACACTGGAAACTACTAAAAAGCGGTGATCGACACAGAAGCAAGGAGTGCCAAGCAATTAGCAACGTTAGCCTTTAAAGTTTCTTCTGTGCTGTTAGAGGCTGACTTAGGACTAGGGTTAGTGAAAAGGAGTGTCAAAGCCGCATGCTTTAAGCGCTAAGCAAGAGTTAGATAAATTATTCTGCACTTGCATTAAATAACTAGTTGTTCAAGCTTGATTAGAATGAATAAAGTAAAAGCTGAGTAACAGCATTGTTTTAGCTCTTTCTAGCTACTGTGCTATAAGCATTTTGAGCTAACAAAATTCCCTGCTGGAGGCGTTTTATCAGGGGCAAATTGCATTTTTGCTCTCCTTGGCGATGAAAAAACTAACTGTTGTCATTGTTCTTTTTCTTCTGACGCTTATGACTGCAGTTGTCTTTTCAGCGAAACAAACACACCCGCTCGCTGAACTTTATGTGTTCGGGGATAGCTTGTCGGATACAGGTACTGTCTTTCGGGCGACTGGCGGTCTCTATCCCTCTCATCCACCTTATTTTCAAGGACGCTACTCCAATGGACGGGTTTGGGTCGAGTATCTAGCAGAGCAATTTGCTGTGAAACACGTAAATAATTTTGCCTGTGGTGGAGCAACGACTGGCGGCAGTGATGGTGGTCTCGTGCCGGGTCTACTCTCGCAGGTGCAGACTTTTACGCAAACCCACACCAGCTCTCATCCTGATACCTTATATATTCTTTGGGCTGGTGCCAATGACTATTTGCAAGGCGTGACTGATACGGCTCTGCCGGTCGCAAACATCACAAATGCCATTGAGTCTCTCGCCCGCAGCGGGGCGACTAAACTTTTGGTCGCTAATTTACCTGATTTAGGTCAGTTGCCTGCAACGCGGCACGGCTCAAATGCTAGTGCCCTGAGTACTTTGACTCAGGCTCATAATGCTGGTCTGCGGCGAGCACTCAAGGTTTTACAACAGCAGTATCAGGCGCTCCAGCTAGTGACCTTTGATGCCAACTTACTTTATCAGCAAGCCATGACGGAGCCAGCCAAGTTTGGCTTGACTCAGGTAACGCATGCCTGTCTGTCCGGCTCCGGTCCCTGTAGCAAGCCTGACCAGTTTTTGTTTTGGGATAGCATTCACCCCACAACAGCCGGTCATCGCATTCTGGCAAACACCAGTGTGGCGGCACTCAAAAGGCAGTTCCTTCTTCCCAACACGTTGTAACTATGAGACCTTGGCAGACACACAGAGGTTTTTCAGCGGTTGCTGCATCGCAGTCTGCCTTGGAACCTCGTCACTTGGTCGGTAGACCGTGTTCATTAAACGAACCCAACTGAGACACTTGAAGAGGCGATCGTCCCCTGACGGCAGGACAGTCTGTCTAGGGTCTCAGAACTCATCTCAAAAAATAAAAGCTCTCTACTGTCTCGCCTCCACGAGCTTGGAGACACTGCTTACCATCAGCTGCTAGTTCGTACATCAGATTTGCTGATGTATGAACCAGTGCCCTTGGCTGATTCAACTGGCACAAAGACCTGGTTCTTTCACTGTCACACTGAAGACGCTTAGTCCAAATGTAGTCCAGAGCCTCAAAAGCTAGGTGTACCTAAAATTTACAAATCAGCCTTCATAGTACTTTGAACCTCTTAGCTCATCCCCTTGGCTAGTTGCTCACTTGGCAACGGTGCAAAGTGGCGGAAAAGCAAAACTGCTGCTGTGTAGTGCTTTCAAGAATTGTGCCAGTTTGAGGTTGGTCCAGAGTGGGTATGGCGATCGCCCAGTTAACTTTGCTTATGAATGCGCACCCTTAAACAAGCCATCTCACCACCATTTTGATCGTGGAAGATTTCAGCCCTACTGACATCGCTCTTGATTCTGGGTACTACCACCCAACAAATGAAGCAGGGTTTTGGATAGTGGTAGCGATCGCTCTACTGTGTCTGGTGACATGGGCGTTACGCGATCACGCACCCTAAACTAAAACAATACCCTTGCCGAAATGACAGGGGTATAAATCTTTTGATTCAGATAGTGATGATAATGCAGCAGATAGGTAGTTCAAGACTGGAGCGATTTTCTCGCTCGTCAACCTCTATCGATCTGGGTTGACTTGAGCTTAAAGGTATTTGTATGTCTTCTCTGCTTCATAATTCCTCTCTACGAATTAAGAAGCGATGAATACGCTTGCTTCGCAGCACAAGATCGAGCTTCAGTGATACCAGAGGTAAATATCACCTGCATCTATCTTCGCTCTGGATTCAACACAACGAAGGAGATTCTGCTATGAACTTCAGAAAAGCAGCTGCAAACTTAGTTTTTGGAATTGGTGCTCTCAATTTAGGTATTTGCATTCTACTACCTGGGTTAATCGGTCTAGGTGTTGCTGCACTCCACGCGCGTAAAGCAGAGAAAGTTAAGGCTGTGGCAGCATCTGGGCACAATAAGCCTGCCAGCATAGCCATATAGATACCCTGATGTACTTTACATTGCCCGGTCGCTGGCACCGGGCTTTTTCATGCAAAAAAGATGCAAACCACGCCACCAAAGCTCAAGTTAACAACCTTTCGACCTGGCAGAGTAATCGCCACTGTCCTTACAGGGGCACTTGTCGCTACAGCAGCAGCATGGTTCTATCACCCAGTCATGGTGAAGCTGCATGATAGCGTTTGGTGTATGAGAGCGCATCCTGACGGGCACCAAGAGTTTCTGTATGGTGAAGCGTGTAATCGCTGATGGAAGATTTTACCGCTGTTGATGCGGCTCTAGACTCTGGCTACTACCAACCGTCACCTGATGGCTTGGTTATAGCAGCGGAAAAATTCTGGTCGTTAGTGAGCAGTTTGAGTGAACTGTCCCATTTACGAGGTTTGACCGAGCACTGCTAAGAAGCTTGTAATGGCGCAAAATCGTTCTCTGTGGTTGAGACTGTCCCATTTATGGCTCGATACTGTTGGCGAACTTCGACCGAGATCACATCGGCTATCCTGAAATCAATTCCCTTAGCTTCCGAGGAGAATTGCCATGTCCCTCTCATTTGAGCCCATTCTTCCAGTTCCCCCCGAAACGGTACGTGTTGCTAAAGCTGCCTTTCCAAAAGGTAATCCGTATCTGACACTGAGAGACGAATTAGGACCCATTTTTGGTGATGCGGATTTTGCCTGCTTGTTTGCCACAAACGGTCAACCTGCTGTTCCACCCTGGCAACTTGCACTCGTGACCCTGATGCAATTCCGGGAGAACCTTTCAGATCGTCAAGCTGCGGAAGCAGTGCGGTCACGCATTGATTGGAAGTATGTGCTTGGACTTGAATTGACCGATGCAGGCTTCGACTTTAGTGTTCTGAGCGAGTTTCGCCAACGGTTGATTGAGCATAACGCCTCAGAATTGTTGTTGGAACGCTTATTGGAACACTGTCGCAAGGTTGGGTTGATTCGAGCACGAGGTAAGCAGCGCACTGATTCTACCCGTGTATTGGCATCAATTCGAACATTAAATCGGCTGGAGCTGATGGCGGAAACTTTGCGAGCGACCCTGAATGAGCTGGCAACAGTCGCACCAGCTTGGGTGCAACAAATTGCACTACCAGCTTGGTATAAGCGCTATGGACAACGCATTGAAGATAGCCGTTTGCCTGAAGCGACTGAGAAACGGGAAGCGTATGCTCAGATAGTTGGGGCAGACGGATACTACTTGTTAGATTGCTTGGCACAAGCTGATATGTCGCTCAAGTGGGAAGCTTTACCAACCGTTGTGGCTTTGAAGGCAACTTGGGATTGCTACTACGAACGTAAGGTTGAGACCCAATCAGGTGAACAAGCAGTGCGTTGGAAAACAAAACAAGAATTAAAACGAGCCGGAGAGCGGATTGAATCTCCCTACGATCTAGAAGCACGTTATCGCAGTCGAGCCGATACTGCCTGGACAGGGTACATGGTTCACCTGAGTGAAACTTGTGATGATGACCAGTGCCATCTAATTACTCATGTGGTGACAACTCCAGCAACCATCCATGAAATTGACTGTACACCAGTGATTCACCAAGCACTCATCAACAAAGAATTGGCTCCTCAAGAACATTTCGTGGATTCAGCCTATGTCGATGCTCAATTATTGGTGAGCAGCCCTAAACAAGGCATCACGTTAGTTGGACCCGCTCGTCCGAATGGCAGTTGGCAATCGAGAAAGCATGACGCTTTTGCTTTAAGTCAATTTCAGGTGGATTGGCAACACCAACAAGCGATCTGTCCACAAGGCAAACGCTCCACGTCCTGGGTCGAATCCGTCGACCATACCGGAAGTTCTTACATTAAGGTTCGGTTCTATCCTCAAGATTGTGCGAATTGTCCAGTCCGCTCTCAATGTACCAAAGTAAAGCCTGGCGGAGTTCGTAGTCTGAAGCTGAAGCCTCAGGAGGAGTATGAAGCCCTTAAAGCGGCGCGAGCAGTTCATGCTACAGAGGCATGGCAGCAACGCTACAAACGTCGTGCCGGGATCGAAGGCACGATCTCCCAAGCGGTTCGAGCCTTTGGGTTACGCCAAACTCGTTATCGAGGACTTGCCAAAACACATCTCCAAAATCTTGCGATCGCCGCAGCGATGAATATTGATCGACTCATCAATTGGATCAATGGTACCCCTAGGGCCAAGACTCGTATTTCTCGCTTTGCTGCCTTGGCAGAAGCTTAAGTCTGTTGAGATGGTTTTGAAATAGGCACTTGTGATCTCGATCGAAGTTCGCCAACGGTATCGGGGTGAAAACGGGACAGTGCAAGCCGCTCGGTAGCCAATTAGAGCGAGCGCTGAAAGCTTTATTTCATGAGCCTTCTAGCCTTAACGACCACTTTTTGTCCGTTGCTATAACTAAGCCTCAATGGCAAGTCACAAACTTTGGGACAGAAATTCCTTCTCATGAACTGCCCCATATCTTCAAGAAATTTTACCGCGTGATTGGCACTGACCAATGGCAACAAGGTGGAACAGGCTTAGGGCTGGCTTTGGTGAAGAAGCTAGTAGAACATATGAATGGCACGATCGAAGTCAGTAGCGGACAAAAACAAACAACATTCATCATGGCAACACCACTCTCTCTGCATAGCGATGTAGCAGAAACTTTTGTTTAGCGGGTCGGGAGAGCAATGCGTGTGATTTGGTATCACAATAGGCATTCAACGCTTGCGGTATCAAGCTCTCAGTGATCAAGCATGAGATCGGCGTGAACCGTTTTGTCGCTGTGTGGATCAACAAGGGCAGCAGCGATCTCGTTGGTTAGTTGCAACGATCGCAACGGTGCAGAGAGGGGGAAAAGAGAAAGGGCGACTGAGTAAGGGTTTGAGGGCTTGTGCCAGTTTTGAGCTAGTCTAGCAGAGGAAGCGCTAGTTGCTCGTTAGCCCTGCTTATCAATGGGCACCTTAGAACTAACAGAGACGGAACCAACCCAGTCAGAGCGATCGGTTTTTTTGCCTTATGGACTGTAAGCCGATCATGCTGCTGCTAGCTGTCAGGTGACACGAGGATTTTCAGGGCAACAATCTACCAATCTATAATTGGTCATACCCTGAAATACCCTTTCTTTTATAAAACTGTACTGGATGCAGTAAGTATTCATATAACTCTGGGTCTTCCTCAATGTCCGAGAAACATCTATTAACTCTGATGTGTGGAAGTGCAGCAACTACAGCCTTAAAAACAGCACTAGCCTCACGGTTAAAAGCATCACATACCTGTTGCTGCCAAAGACAAGGAAGCATTTGATATATAGGGTTGAGCCGGGAATCGTTCCAAACTGCAAGGTTATGAATTCTCTGTACAAGCTCCTCAGATAAACCGAGATCTCTTATCTCCTTAAGTTCTAAAGCATTTCGTTCTTCATCACGCAAAGGATATAAGCCCCACTCAAAGTAGAAATCCAAAGTTTTGTGTTCTTTCATCCAGCTTCCATTGCCGAATAAGGTTTGAAATTCAAGCTTTTAGGCTATTGTCTTCACCAACATATAAAGCAGCCCAGCTATATATTAGGCAGAAACTTTTTGCCTATGATCCTAAATCGGATGGATAGGCGGAAAGTTTCTGCTTATCTCCTATAGCTTACTGGACTATAACTGGCCTAAATCACCGTGCAGTTATAGTCTGCAACACCGATGCTGTCGTTCCTGTGGGCTCCGATGCGCAAGCTGAAAGACCGATTCTGCTGTTGGTTAGTTGCGGGTTATGCAGCGGTCCCAATACTGAGCCTCATTTCGACAGATGCTCTGTAACTCAATCTGGATAAGGCTTTTCAGCCTATCTTGCACTTTTTTACCCTAGCTGCGTCCCAGCTTGCATCTTTGCCGAAAATGCTTGTTTTCGGCAATGTTTCTAAGCATTAACGACCAGCATGCAACGGCCGGCTCGGCGCCAGGCCGCGTTGCAGTCACAGGGATCGTTCCGCCCGCCCGGTCCGTTGCAGTACGTGGTTATTCCGCACTGGCTTCCGCGCGCCCCGACCAGTAATTTGCGATCGCCTGATTAATCGCGTCGCGTTGAAACTTGTCGGTCTTGCGCTTCAGCTCCAAATAGCTCACGATCGCGCGCACCTGTTCACGATCAAACACTGCGAACTTGTGTCTCTGCTCGTCGAACCACGTCCGTTCTCCGTAACGGCGCGGGTTGACGCGTTTGCCTCTTCCTTTGTCCGTCAGTCCGTGCGTCAGGTAGAAAACGGGATCGTGCGTGTTCAGCTTGCCGTCAACATCCGCGATCAGGTACGCCGGCAGATAGAACCGAAAAGCTTCGTCTGAGAAGAAGCTGAGGGCAGACCCATATCCGCCCGGCGCGCGATCAATGAAGGCTGGGTCGAGCGCTTGCCAATCGGTCTTGCCTTGGAACTCCTGCTCAAGCCGGAATGGCTCGTCACCTTCGTTGCTGCCGCGTAGGCACCAATCGCCCGGGAACTCGACGCTCGCGAACGCCGAGCGGATCTGCAATTTGACGGCTTCCGAGTTGGGCATGGGCTTTGTGGGATAACGGTTCGGGTCAGCGGTTGCAGAGAAAATTCAACTTGGCACCAGCAGCTTTTAACAAGCCGCCGCAAGGGGATTGTTAGACCGTATGGACTCAAGGGAAAGAGATGGACTACTCATCATCTTTGGCTTTACGTTTCATAACGTACTTGGTTTGCCCCTTACTTCCTACTGTTACAGCAGCACCCTCTACGTTGTTTACACTAAAGCCCATAGCAACGTTGCGGCTCCTTTCCATTTCCCTTTCATCGACTCTTTGATTGCGTCCTGCTTCAATCATTTTTCTTATCTTCTCAGCGTCAGCTTGAGAAAGCTTTCCTGGTGCGTTCAGACGATCAACAATCGATCTAATCCCCTCCCACAGAATCATGTACGGAGCTAAAGGGTTGAAGAAATGTCCCCTTCCAACTGCTCTTAGCTCAAACTTCTTACTTTTCTCGTTAAAACCAACCGCATCAGCTTGTTTTCCATAGTCAATCTACCTAATGCGAGCAGCAATACTGGCACTGATGAAGAACCTAGTTCGCCATGAGTGCGCCAGTTTCTCGATCATAAACAGGAAGACTTTTCCCATCATGAAAAACGTGAATTGGCAGCAGCCGGGGGTTGAGTATCACCGGAACAGAAAGTACCGCCAAGGCTGAAACGCCGACTGAGTCATCGTTTCAAAAAGCACTCCTCAGTCTCATTGAGACGTACCAATGAGACTCTAGGTTATTGGGTACAGCCATGAGGAACGGCATAGCAGGGATTTGAGGCTGCTCAGTTCCAGAGGGTTCAACTGGTACACATGATTGAGCCGCTTAACGGTACTTTCTGTTCGGATGATACTCAAACCCCAATATCTACTCCAGACACAAGCTGCAGTGCTGATGCTCTCGTTGCGCTCTTGAATACATTCCTGCAAAGACGTGAAAAAAGTCGAGATACTTCAGGCCTGCAAAGTTAGGTTTAAGCCCTGGAAGCTTTATCTGGAAAAACTTATAGCTATCAGCACCTAAATATCACTACCCAAAAAGTGACAGCTTATGCCATCCCTGCTAAAACAATGACGATGGCAAACAAGTACATGAGAACTAGTGTTATAGTTTTTATGTACTACTTTGAGGGTTTTATGTCTGAGAAACAACCATCACGATCAAAGGCAGACAATCAACATTGTCAATCTCTGCAAAGCCTGATTACAGAGAAACAGCAGGCAGAACAAATTTTACGGGAAATCAGTAAAAAGGAGCAAGATAGTAAAAACGAATAGAGTTTTCGACTGTCCGGAATTTCACTAATACTTTATCGGTACGGACTGATTTTAAGGTTGTGAAACTTTTCGATAAACTCTTCCGGAGCACGGTTCCTATTTAAGCAGTAGGTAAATAGAAACCTGTCCGTGAAGGAGCGTATCGTTAATGTTCTTTGAATCTAAGAAAGCTTCATGGTGGGTGCGTCTCAAACAGTTATTAGAACGTATACTCAGACGTTTGAGTAAAATCGAGAAGCAAAAGGACAGTGTCAAGGTGAAGCCAGTCAGTAGGTAGATGAGTGGAATTAGATGTAAGATGTAGCGCAGATATCTTTACTTCTATTGGGTACTCTATTTGCGCTACGTATCTTCTAAAAAAACAGATCCCACTTAGCTACTCATGAAAATGCGTTGATTGAGGGAAGCAAGAAAAGAACAGTGCGAGATGAATAGTAGGTAATGTATTGATTTTACGTAAACTACGTTCATATTGAAAGTTAGGATTTTCCTAGGAAAATCCTAACTTTCAATATAGTCGCTATTCATTAGCTCAACAATACTTGCTTCTGCAAACGTCAGAATTGTTACGGCATCGCCATAACTACCATCAACATTTGCTTCAGTGCATTACGCTAGCACTACCTCACTTTACCCGTTAAATGCTAGGTTCATTTTATTATTAATTTAATAAAATGAACCTAGCGTTCAGGAGCTAGGATGGTTTATCTACTCCCTTAACCGTTAAACATGCTTCAGCCCAATTACATAAATTACATATAAATCTGGATCGATTGTATTAAGTAATCAAAGTAAATTCTAATTTTACTTGCAATAGTACTATCTATGTTAAGGGGTATGTTTTGCTTGAGATAGCATAATGCTTCTTCATAGGATTCAGGATAGCTTTTTTGTGAAGGAGGTATCCGTAAATTTTTTATGATTTCCGTACAATCATCAATGAGAGCGACGTATACTAATTCGATGTATTTCTCAATCTCCCATTGAAAATCATCTCGCTTAAAGTCCTCCAATCCATCACTACTCAATTCTGGAAAGCTACTCAAAACATGGCTCACAGCAGCAGCTGCTAATATGTCTTGATCTGACAACCATTCGAAAGCTATTCCCAGCTCCGGATATTCTGCTTGTCTTTGGAGCCTCTGTCTCTCAATTTGATGACCTGCATATTGGATTAACCTCTTCAAAATAGGGGCAAAAATTTTACCTGAAGATTGACTTAGATGAGACCAGAATGGAGCAAGTTCACGCACAATAGAAGCATCACAAATTTTTCTGCTAGACGCAATGTCGATTGCAAATCCGGATTCTCCGTTTAACCCCGCTTTATAAGCAATACCAATAACTTTTTTTGATTTTGTATTTACTGATGTAGAAACTAAGACAGGAGAGCCACTAAAACCACCCCTTAAAGCACTCTCACTCTTCTGATCCACAATTAAGCTCCAGCGTCGGGTTTGTCCTTGCTCTGTTGTCTCAAAGCCAAGGTTACCTAAAGTTCCGGAGAGATGGTGAGTTCCATAGCTGGAGGTACCATCTTCTTTTCTTTCTACCTGATAGCCGTCAATTACTAAAGATAACTTTTGCCGATGTATGGTTCGATAATTAACTCCAATCGGACAAATTGAAGCTCCTTTCAAAAGGCGCCCAACTTTTATAATCGCTAAATCACAGCCCTTTGACTGACCACGGGCAACGACCTCAACATCGTACGGATATGGAAAGACTCTAACCTGATCAACTCCACCCACAATATCAATGACGTGATCGCAAGTCATCAGGTATGTTTCACGCTTATGTTTATTTTTATGTATAACGAAGCCAGTTCCATAATCTGTGGGACTACGGTCTTTATCTTTACTTGTAATAGGAAAAACTACCTTTTCTAGCTCCTCTGAACTCACAGTGGATACTCCTTGGTATGCATGAGCCCTAAGGTTGTTAATTTTCTCCTTAGATTAGTGTTTGCTCTACGCTTGTGGAATGAGTATTTCATTCGTCACACTTTTAGGTCTTAAGATTAACTTTATCTTTAAATTAGCATCTGCTTTTGATTTGGCAAGGTAGACATTTCCCTCAATAGAAAAACTAAGACCGATTTCGACTTCAGTTTGATCGATTTCAACATCTTTATTCAATTCTTGCCAAGTTTCAATGACAGGTCGGCATGCTCCAATTAAGGTGGGCTTGATTGAATCAAAAGTAGCCTTTACTTTTTGAGCTGCGTTACCAGAAATGTCTCTGACATCACTGGAGCCGACTTCGACCTCAATGAGCGTTCCGTCTTCTAGCTTAATTAATCGACTAGCCATGCGTTTAATGCTCTATGTAGCTATCTCACTTGGGTGATCTATTACTTATCTTTATTTTTCCTTTCAATTAGAATTATAAGAGGTTTTCCCTGGTATTACGACTGAACGTGAGCAAGATCACTAAGTCTGATGACTTCGGTCACAAGCGTATTAGTTGCTCTTTAAAAAGTAGGTTGATCGATCTCCCCTCCAACATCATCCAAGCATTTACATTCACACGAATACCGTTTGAAAGTTAAATAGAGCGATCTCCTTGGCTAGTTGCATTCGGAGCAACGGTGCAAGGAGGGGGAAAGGAGAAAAGTCGACGGCCTAAGGGTTTGAGCACTTGTGCCAGTTGGCGGCTAGTTGAGCAGAGAAAGCGCTAGTTGAGCGTTAGCCCTGCTGAGCAAGCGGCACCTTAGAACCAACAACTACACCTCTAAACCGGGCAGAGTGATCGGGTGCTTTTTTGCCCGCTGCACCATCAGTGGATCAGGTTGCTGCTCACTGGGCCAGGACTCATTGCTTTAGCGTGCGCCGCTAGTCCGTGGACGAGCCTCACTGAGCCAACGCTGGTCACTGACCTTGGGCTGAGACCGCGGGTCACCAAACGTTGAGCTGACCTGTACGACCGTTGTTACTTCTGAAGCAAACAGAGGCAGTCTAGGAGCAGGATGCGTCTCAGTCCGTTAAGCATCGCTCCCAGACATCTACCCAAGGAATGTAATCATGGCCAATAGCCAACTCAGTCGTCCTGGTCAAGCAAGGCTCGAAATTCACGGTCGACCGGGCCAAGTGTGGGGCAGTCTTATGATGCCAGCGGGTGGCAAAGCAACGATGAGAATCGTCGGTGATACGCTCCATACCAGCACGAAAACCGCCTACGGCTTAGAAAAGAAGGAAACGCAGACTCGGATCCAGAGCATTGACTCGGTTGAAGTGGTAGAAGGACGGCTCTGGTGGCTACTCGGGCTTGGTTTTTCCACTCTGCTGTTTTGGGGGCTTGGCCTCGTGTTTCTTGTGCTCTTCTTCGTGCTCAAGCAGAACTGGATGGTCGTGCATACGCCTGGTGCCCCTCTCATCCTGTTCTACAAAAAAGCTGAAAATGTGCAGGACTTTTGCACCAACCTACTCAACCGTTCTCGCCAGCTCAATGCTCCGGCTCTGCCCAGGCAACAACCTGCGGCCCCAGCCACTAGACCAGTCAGTCCACGACCGGTTCCCACTGCCGGTTGAGCGTTAGCAGTGCCAAGACTGGCTGGGGCAGTGGCGACCCGCCTGGACAAACAGCAGCGCTAGGGCTACACCCTGACGCTGCCGGTCAAGTATGCCGACTACCACTGGAGTGACCACCGTTTTTCCAGGCACTTACCCCTAGTGGCACTGTCCATGAAAACCAGCTACTGTCTTCGCACAGCCTGCTGTGGGGTGGAGCCGAGCGAGTGCGACAGTTGATCATAAGGGTGCGAAGGCGCTGTTCGGCAAGGCTTTCAGCGCTCAGTCAACAGAGTGCTAGTTTGGTTGGTGAGTGGCTCACGCCACAACGGGGCAAGGGGGTGAAAAAGTAAAACTGCTCTCTGTAAGGTTTTGAGCGCTTGTGCCAGTAGGCGGCTAGTCCAGCAGCGGCAACGCTAGTTGAGCGTTAGCCACGCTGAGCGATGGGCACCCTAGAACCAACAGAGACAGAGCCAACCGAGTCAGAGCCAGCGGGTGCTTTCTACCTGAGACACCGCCAGTTGATCGCGCTGCTGAGCGCTGGACCAGTACGCCGCCCTTTGGCACTAGCTTGCGGCTCCAGGCGACGCCTGCCAGCCGCAGCTGACCGTTGCCCTGCCGCCGAGCAGGAGACGGTGCAACATCTTTGCCTGCCATTAACCCAGTGAGGTGAAGGCACCGAGGCTACCCGGCGGCAAGTCTTTCAGGCTGCTTGAGTGTCAGCACCGAAGCCTCCAGCAGTGCGCGTGCAGCCGGTGATCGATCGCTGAGCCAACCCTCAAAAGCGGCTTTTAGTGACCAGCGAAGTCGTGAGCCAAGGTGAGGCGTCGGCGAGCCTGGCAATGGTTGATGTCACCCACGCAGCCTTGCTTCGCCAGTGGCGACTGCGGCGGCAGTGGCTCGAGCAGAACCGAGACCGGCTGCGGCAACAGCGCAAAATTGAAGCCAGTGCAGTCGCTTGGCGCACCCAAGGCTAACGCTCTGGCGCTTGATTGCAGGGGTGACCCCTTACCGAGGCCATTCAGTTTAACCGCCAACAGCAAAACACGTTTCCCTGAGCCCATTCCGCTCAAACCTTCCTTCAAGAAAGTATGCCGTACCGCCGCTGGAATCGGATCAAAACCGCTAG
>NZ_JACJOZ010000069.1:0-196872 GCF_014695795.1 Phormidium sp. FACHB-592 | reverse complement strand
CCTGAAAATCATGAAGGCATGGTTTATGTGGTCATGATTCGGTTGATGCTGAGGCGGTTAACAAACAACCGACGAACGAGGAACTTGAAACCTGCTTAACCAGCATTTACAAACACTTTCTAAATGATTACGGGCTGAATTACTGCTCATCATCTTTTGAACGGCATAGCTGAGATAAATCCTTCCCCCTTTAGACTGATTCTGTAGAGGAGAAAATGAAGATAGCCTGCAAGCGTAATCTTTTGCAGGGCAGTTGTTCTCGCTCTAAATCTACCAACCCTTTATTAAATTGCTGTGAAACCGTTAAATTATCAATATGATTTTTGGGTACTGCTCCATTTAACTGTCACTGTATGCTCCTAAAGACCTGTGTTTAACTATCTTCCGCCACTTAACGAGCACAACCTTCCTTACCCCGACACTATTCACCCGATCGTGGTGCATTTTGTCATTGCGATGGTGCTCTTTGCAGTGTTCTGCGATGTCGTCGGCTATTTCACAAAAAACTCTAGATTGCATGAGGTTAGTTGGTGGAACCTTGCATTCGCAACGGTTTCGATCTTTATCGCCATTATTTTTGGGCAGATTGAAGCGGGTCTAGCAGAACCTTATGCAGCGTCCGTGTCTACCTTAAATATCCATACAATTTTGGGCTGGTCGCTCTCAGCAATTTTGGCGATCGTCACAGCATGGCGGTATGTGTTGCGGTTACAGGAAAGACCGCAGTTACCCATCCCTTACCTCATAGCAAGTGTGCTGTTAGCTGGGCTAGTTTGTGTTCAGTCATACTTGGGCAGCGTACTGGTTTGGGTCTATGGTCTGCATACAATTCCGGTTGTAGATGCGATTAGAGGCGGTCTGTCATGAATCCAGATCTACTAAGACAGTGGGGCAGTTTAGGTGCTAACGGGTTGCCTTATCCAATCCCGATTCATCCCAACCTGGTACATCTGACGTTGGGTTTATTTATTGTGGCGATCGCCTTCGATATCGTAGCGACACTGTTTCCGATCGAAAAAGCAGTCTTTAAGTTTTTAGCGATTCCGGCTACCCGCTCTGCGCTGTTCGATGTTGGTTGGTATAACTTGCTAGCCGCCGCAGTCATTACTTTTTTTACGGTCGCTGCCGGTTTTTTTGAAATTTCTTTGGCTGTACCACTAGCCGATGTCAAGAGTGCCTGGGGCTTTCACGCCCTGGAGACGATGATTGTACACGGGGTTGGGGGAGTCATTATTTTAACGCTGATTGTGGGGATGACTGTCTGGCGGGGTTTTCAACGCTATCGCTGGCGCAAAGACATGGCAAGACAGGTGCAGTGGAGCTATTTAGCTGCTGGTTTGTTTGTTTTTGCACTGATGTTTGTGCAGGGAACGTTAGGTGCACATCTAGGTGCTGAGTTCGGTATTCACATTACGGCAGATCAACTGCTGCACCTGGGCGAAAGTCCTAATCAGCTTTAGGTAAAGAAAGGTAGAAGGCAGGAGGCAGAAGGTAAGAATATTTTTTCGCCCTTTTCCCTCGACTTCGGTTTCTGCTTCCGCCCTTTTGCCCTGTGCCTTCTGCCTTCTATCTCACGTTTAATATGATGCGATCGCTGTCATGATGAAACTCCGCGCAATTTTGATAATGACGGTCTACGCCATCCTGGTTACGTTTGCTAGCTTTTGGATGGCGAAGCAATCTTACTCCTGGTTTCCGCCAGAAGCATCAGCGGAATCGAAGCTGCTGGATGATTTATTCAGTCTCTTTACAGGGTTAGGCACATTCGTTTACCTGGGTGTGATTGGTCCCTTTATCTACTCGCTGGTCTTTCATCGAGCCAGTAAGTACGACACGAGCGATGCTCCACCGATCGAAGGCAACACCTGGCTAGAAATTATTTGGACAGCAACGCCGCTGGTTTTGGTGTTAACCCTTGCTTTTGTCAGTTATCGTACTTACGAAAAAATGTCCATTCGTGGTCCGATGGAACTGGTGCATCTGCATGTGCCACAGGTGATGGAGCCTGCTTATGCTGAACCGTTTGACAGTATGCCTCAACAGCAGATTCAAGATGCAGTAGAGGTCGCCCCCATTGAGCAGATTGATGTGATGGCTAAACAGTGGGCATGGGTATTTCACTATCCAGAGCAGGATATCACCAGCACTGAACTACATTTACCAGTTGATCGCCGTATTCGGTTCACGTTGCGATCGGAGGACGTGCTGCATGGGTTTTACATTCCAGCCTTTCGCTTGAGTCAGTATGTGGTTCCCAAACAGGATATCAATTTTGAACTCACTCCTATAAAAACGGGAACATATCGCTTACGGGACTCGATGTATAGCGGTACTTATTTTGCTGCCAATCAAACCGATGTGGTCGTGCAATCACCCAGCGATTACCAGCAGTGGTTAGCCGATGCGGCGACTCAAACGCCCAGCGCCGCTTTTAACCAGGCTGCCTACGAGTATGACCAAACTTCTGAACGGGGAGCAGGTAACACCAAGGATAAGGTTGCCGTTCGTGGTTGGGCAACGATTCCACCTGCGCCGCCACCGGTGGTGAACTATGCACCAAAGCATAAGCCTGACAGCCCAGCCATCTGATGCAGCTTGCTCTCATTTAGCGTTTGTGTAACGTCCCGTAAGGACTTGAAGGATTAGCGAAGGATTAAGGACTTTATGACGAATATTTCGATCGAGGCTCCAGACATTATTCGCGGACAACCGTACCCCGGTGCGCCCGACAACTGGAAGCGGTTTTTTACCTTCAGCACCGATCACAAAGTCATTGGCATTCAATATATCGTCACGTCTTTTGTCTTTTTTCTGGTTGGCGGACTGTTTGCCATGATTATGCGGGGCGAGCTAATTACCCCCGAAGCAGATCTGGTCGATCGCACGGTTTATAACGCGCTGTTTACCATGCACGGCTCGATCATGCTGTTTTTCTGGACGTTTCCCGTTTTGGTGGGACTGGGAAACTACCTGGTGCCATTAATGATCGGAGCGCGAGACATGGCTTTTCCTCGGCTCAATGCGGTCTCGTTTTGGATGATCCCGATCGCAGGCGTGTTGATGCTGTCAAGTTTTCTGATTCCGGGCGGTCCGTCGCAGTCAGGCTGGTGGGCTTATCCACCTGTCAGTTTGCAGAATCCAACCGGAAATTTGCTTAACGGACAAGTGCTTTGGATTCTCTCTGTCGCCATTTCGGGTGTTTCCTCGATTATGGGGGCAGTGAATTTTGTCACCACCATTTTTAGGATGCGTACGCCAGGAATGACCTGGTTTAGAATGCCTGCCTTTGTTTGGGCAGTGCTAGGGGCACAGTTGATTCAGCTTTATGGCTTGCCATCACTTACAGGCGGCGCGATCATGTTGCTGCTAGATTTAACGGCTGGAACCAGCTTTTTTGCCCCCGAACGCGGTGGAAATCCCATTCTCTACCAGCATTTTTTCTGGTTTTATTCCCATCCTGCCGTGTACGTGATGGTGTTGCCTGCCTTTGGCATCTTTTCGGAAGTGCTGCCCGTTCATGCGCGTAAGCCGTTGTTTGGTTACCGCGTGATTGCCGCCTCGTCGATCGTCATTACCATCATCAGCAGTACTGTGTGGGTGCATCATATGTTTGCCAGTGCTACCCCTCCCTGGATGCGGATGTTCTTTATGGTGACGACCATGTTGGTTGCCATTCCCTCTGGCATTAAGGTGTTTGGCTGGGTCGCGACCGTGTGGGGTGGCAAAATCCGGTTTACGACGCCGATGCTGTTTGCGCTGGGTGGCATTAGCAACTGGTTGTTTGCAGGCATCACGGGCATCTTTTTGGGTTCAGTGCCGATCGATCTTCACGTTCACAATACGTACTTCGTAGTCGGTCACTTTCATTATGTGCTGTACGGGGCGATCGTCATGGGCATCTATGCCGGGATCTATCACTGGTTCCCCAAAATGACAGGGCGTATGTATTACGAAGGTCTGGGCAAACTGCATTTTGCGCTGACGTATATTGGCACCGCGTTAATCTTTTTGCCAATGCATCCCCTGGGGCTGATGGGAATGCCGCGTCGGGTCGCTTCTTATGATCCAGAGTTTGCTTATTGGAATGTGGTCGCCAGCATTGGTGGCTTTCTACTGGGTCTGTCTACACTGCCGTTTATTCTCAACATGGTGAGCGCCTGGATTCGCGGCGACAAAGTTGGCAACAATCCCTGGCGAGCATACGGCTTAGAGTGGCTCACCTCTTCACCACCCTCAGTCGAAAACTATGAAGAAACGCCGATTGTGATTTCGGGTCCCTATGGCTACGGCAGAAACGAACCGTTGGTCGAAAACATCCCAAACCCTAACTTGACTGATTTCCCAGAATCTCTGACACAGCAGAAAACATCATGACGGCAGAAAGAGCGCTTTCCCAAGACCTCGAAGCAAACGTCCGAGAGCACCAAGAGCATGACGAAGCAGGAAACAGTAAGTTTGGCTTTATTGTGTTTCTGCTGTCAGAAAGTGTGATTTTCCTGAGCTTTTTTGTGGGTTATACCATCTTCAAAACCACGACGACTGATTGGTATCCAGCAGGCGTTACCGGGCTAGAAACCAGAGAACCATTGCTTAATACGATCGTGCTGGTCTCCAGTAGTTTTGTGATCTATGTCGCTGAACGATATTTGCATGACAAAAAGCTCTGGGGGTTTCGCCTCTTTCTCCTGGCGACAATGGTCATGGGAGGCTACTTCCTATTTGGGCAGGCAGTAGAATGGCGTGGTTTGCCCTTTACTTATCAGTCCGGTTTGTTTGGCAGCCTGTTCTATCTACTCACTGGCTTTCATGGTTTGCATGTCCTCACTGGCATTCTGCTGCAAGGGTTGATGCTGGGGCGATCGTTCCTTCCCGGTAACTACGACAATGGTTTCTTTGGTGTCGAGGCAACCTCTTTGTTCTGGCACTTTGTTGATGTCATTTGGATCGTGTTATACACGCTAATTTATGTTTGGCAGTAGGAGACTCCTATGATCGTTGACGACCAACACTATGACGTGATTATCATCGGTACTGGAGCGGGTGGCGGCACTCTAGCCCGTAAATTAGCACCAACTGGCAAAAAGATTTTGCTGCTGGAACGAGGGGAATTAATTTACCGCGAAAGCTCAGAGTTAATCGATACAGAAGTCTTTAAAAAAGAGCAATACCATGCGCCCGAATCCTGGCACGATAGTTCGGGAGAGCCCTTTTCTCCACAAACGTATTACGCAGTGGGTGGCAATACCAAAATCTGGAGCGGTGTTTTGCAGCGAAGGCGCGAACGTGACTTTGAGCAAGTGCAACATCAAGGTGGGCTTTCTCCAGCATGGTCATTAAAATACCAGGACTTTGAGCCTTACTATACGGAAGCGGAAAAACTGTATCAAGTACACGGTAAGTTTGAGGATGATCCAACCGAGCCATCCCACAGCGAAGCCTATCCCTTTTCAGAAGTTGCCCACGAACCATTAGTGCAACAAATTGGCGGTTCTTTGGCTGAGCAAGGGTTACATCCCGTTCATCTACCGCTAGGGTTAGGTGATTTTGGTCGAACGGATGCCGAAGATACCGGCATTACTCCCGTACTCAACAGCGAGAACGTGACGCTCAAAACGTCTGCCCAGGTCGTTCTCCTGCATACCAATCCATCTGGCTCAGAGATCAAAGCAGTTGAGGCAAAAATTGGGGAGCAGTCCTATTTATTTTTAGGCGATGTTGTGGTGCTTGCCTGTGGTGCTGTAAATTCGGCAGCCTTGCTGTTGCGGTCTGCTAACGAAAAACACCCTAAGGGAATTGCAAATGGCTCTGATCAGGTGGGACGCAACTTGATGAAACAACTGCTGTCTGTTGTCGTGCAGTTGACCTCTACCGCTAATTCTGGGTTGTTTTCTCGTACGCTGGGGCTGAATGATTTTTACTGGGGAGACAAGGATTTTCCGTATCCGATGGGTCATGTGCAAAACTCTGGCGGGATTCTCCAGGATGTCATTTTTGCCGAAGCCCCTCCCATTTTATCGGCGTTGTCTCGACTCATGCCTAATTTTGGCTTGCGGCAGTTGGCAACCCATTCGATCGGCTGGTGGTTGAAAACAGAGGACTTGCCCCATGCAGACAATCGGGTTCGTTATGTGGGAGATAAGCTACGAATCGATTACACGCCTAATAACGTCGAAGCGCATGATCGCCTGGTTTATCGTTGGGTTGACGCGTTGAAAAGCGTTGAGCAGTCTCAGCCCAATCTATTTAACCGCACAACGCATCCTCGTAGTGATATGCCTGTACAGGTTGTGGCGCATCAGTGTGGCACCTGTCGGTTTGGCGAAGATCCAGCGACCTCAGTCTTAAATCTAGACTGCCGTACCCATGAAGTGCATAATCTCTATGTTGTCGATAGCAGCTTCTTTCCATCTCATGCCAGTGTTAGCCCCGGTTTGACGGTTATTGCCAATGCTCTGCGAGTCGGCGATCGCCTCATTGAGCAATTGCAGTAAAAAGCCGAAAAAACCATCATCGGGTTTAAGGACAAAAAGGCAATGTTAATTTCCCCTCAGCAAGCGATCGTATTCCGCTTTAGTGGTTCTGAAACATTCACACGCAGAGGCTTCTAGCCCAGATCGATTGAGGATTTGGACTCTTCCCCGTTGATACTGAATCAGTTTTCGCTCTTGTAGCCGTTGCGCTGCCAGCGTCACCCCTGCCCGCCGCACGCCTAGCATATGGGCGATAAACTCCTGCGTTAGCGGCAGATTGTCGGAGTCAATACGGAATTGCGTTTCGAGTAACCAACGTGGTAGGCGTTGGTCTAGCGTGTGGAGCGAGTTGCAAGCCGCCGTTTGAGAGACCTGCACCATAAACGCCTAAGTGTAGCGTAGGAGTAAATTGTGAAGTTCATCATAGCGTTTGAACTCCTCCTCTAGTCTCTGCACCTCAATTCTCATCGCGTTGCCTGCGATCTGAACCATGTATGCTGTCTGTGTGGTTGCACTGTTGCCCATCAAAGCGTTAAGACCCAGCACTTCTTGATTGCCGACCATCCCGACCTCTGCTGTCGCACCATCTTGCATGGTGATGGTGATCGAGAAAAGACAGTCGAGTGGGAAAAAGATATGCAGCAATGGCTCGCCAGGCTGATGGACGATCGAACCCTGACTTAAGGTAACCTGCTCAAGATGAGGTGTAAGCCGATCGAGCACATCGGCAGAGAGCAAAGCCAATATTTGATTTTCAGCGGTCATAAAAGCCTCATAACGGCGTCGAAGTCGCCCTTTTTAGAACATTCTTTGAGAAAAAGTCGATTGCTATAAACAGGTGTTTGCTGCCATCGCTTGAACCGACCCGGTACGGCAAACGATCATAGCAAGTAGCTTGTCGATGTCTAACGGTTTGGCTAAGTGCCGACAAAACCCAGCCGTGAGGGCACGAGTACGCTCATGCACTCCAACACATACCGTTAAAGCAATTGCCGGAATCTGAACACGATAGGTCGTTTCAAAGGCTTTCACCTTATCCATGAGTGCGTGTCCATCTTCACTCGGCAGAAAAAGCTCACTAATCACAAAATCGGGGAGAGTTTGTTGCATGCGTTCGATCGCTTCACTAACGCAGGTTGCTGTAGTCGTTTCAACCTTATAGCTGTCAAATAACATCGTTAGCAAATCTCTACAATCAGCAGTACCATCGACTACAAGCACTCGTAAACCTTTTCGCAGTAGAGGTAAATGAGGCATAGCAGCGGCGATCGAGTTTATAGAAAGGTTTAATGCAACATAGATCAACAATAGTTGTTACAGAAATTGCGATCAGTACAGTTGCGTACTATGGAAACAAATTCAGTACATTCAGAGTTGGCGGTGTAGCATTTTTCGCAACGGGCAACGTTTGTGCCGCAGCTTGCCCGACGGTATCTATTCTCCAACTTGGTATCTATTCTCCAACTTAGTCACAGGCTCATTTCCACCCACCTGAGTGTCTTGCCGTTCTAACTTAACTTCGTACTCCTGGCTAAATGAGATGATGAGCAGATTAGGGTTCCCAGTTCTGCTTCTGGTAAGGGTTCTACTTAATCCTTTAGACTTTAGCCTTTTGCCATAGATGTCCTGGTTCACTTTAGCACTCAAAACTTTTAGCCCTCACCCCTCAGCCTTTCTCCTGATGGATTCAGAAACCGACGTATGATCCTAATTTGAAGTCCTCTATGGCATCACTGGTTATGACGAGATTGCTTGTGAGAAGCCTGCGCTTTGGCTGTTTGGCGATCGCTCTAGCTGCCGTTTCCGTTAGTAGCAAACCCGTTTTTGGCGATCGTTTGCTGGCGGCTGATCCCATCAAGCCGATGCTGCCTGCTAATTTGCGTGAGGTAAGTGTATGGACGCGGGCATTGGGCAAGGCTCAACCACCCTCACCGTGGCGTGTGGCACCGTGCGATCGCAGTAGCAAAGCGCCGATGCTCTGTGTGTACGATCAACAGGCTCTAGTCGGTACGGTAGAACTGGGAACACACCTCATTAGCAGCCGACCTGATTTGAGGCAAAAGCTGAAAGAGGCAGGCATTCCAGCCAAGGCAAACTACGCTGCTCCTAAATATCGCAAGCAAGTGGCGATCGCCCTTAAAGCCTGGGTCGAAGACTACTACGCCTTCTTTAAAGACGATCGCAAGACTGCATACGGTGACAGCATTACCTTTGCCTCTCAGCCGCCCGTACAAGTGTCGCTTGGTAAGCTAAAGGGATTCCGCTACGGTTTTTCAGGCATCAAGCAAGATAAGGACATCCACGAACAGCGCGTTGGCTATGTTGCCTTTGATGGTGCCACGCTGTACATCATCACAACTGCGTTTGATGCTACATCAGAGACAGGCAAGTTTAAGACGCTCGAAGACTTCCAGCGCTTTGAACCGCATTTGGCAAAGCTGATAGCACGACTGCAATTACCGATCGCCAAGCGATCACGTTGATTGATAGCTAAGTTGATTGGTGGCTAAACAGCTATTTAGCCACTAGCGCTCAGCTTTCAGCGACTAGCATCGGTTCTCGCACTAAACGCTGACCGTTCATCTAAACCAATGGCTGTTTTTTTACAAACCCTAAGCCTTAGACAAACGGTGTAGCCAAACATAGTTGGAACCTTCGGGGCTGCATTTGCTTTGAATCAGGCTGTTGGAATAAAAGAGGTTCTGCCCAGAGCGATCGGTGAGATAGCCAGAAGCCGTCCACTCGCCGTAGGGATCATTAACGTAGAAGCCGCTCTGGTTGTAGCCACGCACGACCACGATATGACCAAAGCTCGTGAAGTAACCGTGGATAATGCAGGGACGACCTTCAGCGATCGCCTTGCGAATATCTGCCAAACTACCTCGCAGGGTCAGGTTATTCTCAATGCCATACGCTCTCGCCATCCTTGCCAGATCGTCCGGCTCGTGACGGCTCAAGCCATTACCATCCATGTAACGATACAGTTCGTCCTCGTACTGGGCGGCACTGGTGCGCTGCTTAATGCGGAAGTACGCCATCACCATTGCAAAGCTAGTAACATTGCAGGCTCCGGTTGGGTTCACGGCATTGTCAAGCTGGCTTTTATACGGAATGTTGAGATTCTTGCTTTTTGGCAGTGCGCCGGGTGGTGGCGCAGGTGCAGGCTGGGGCTTACTGTAAGCCACTTTGCCCTTGCTGTCGATTAACTGCACATGATACCCATAGGTGTGCCAGGTATTGCGGGGTGGATCGCCCAGTACCTCACCTAAGATCGCGACCTTGAGATGGTCTTTCTCAACAAATTTCCAGGAACTCAACTCAAAAACCTTTCCTGCGGCTACAGACACCTTATCTTTTGCAGATAGCTTGTCAGCATCAGCAGTCGATTGCTTGAATGTAGTGTTTTGAACAACTTTGAGCCTCATATACAATGCCCCTTCCGCTAAATGAAAGCATCGAACGGTCAACACAAGCGACGTGAGTGGAAAACAGATGCCCCTCTAACGTTGTCGAACCGATCCACACAACGATTAACCCATTTAAGCTTATCAACACAAGTTGGGTGTTACAGAGGCTGATCAAGTCGGTAGCTAGCGATCGTCTTAGAGCCTCTTTCCGTCTGCGGCTGCATTGTACGCTGTTTGATCATACAACCCCACCTAAAGGTAACTCTAAAAGCGCGCCCGATTTTCCTTTATAAGACGAAGCAAGCGCCCAACTGTTTCAAACGCTCGAAGTGTTTAACGGCTACTTTATGCGCTAAACCGCTATATATAGCGTAAACTCACAAACGAATGCGCTAAAAGAGGCAGGATTCGTTAAAATGAAGCGGCAGCAAACGTTGGAGCCTATGGCACGCACAGGCATTGGAATTCGGACGGCGAATGCACGCTCCGAGCGGCTCACTGGGCAAATTCATGTTTACGATGGCGCTGGAAAGGGAAAGTCTCAAGCGGCGTTGGGCGTAGTGCTACGTTCCATTGGTTTGGGCATTCACTCCGACTTGCAGACCCGTGTATTGCTGCTGCGCTTTCTGAAGGGACCAGGACGGACGTATGACGAAGATGGGGCGATCGAGGCATTGCAGCGCGGCTTTCCGCATCTGATCGATCAAGTGCGTACGGGCAGAGCCGAATTTTTTGGGGCAGACGATATTACCCGCTTTGACACGCTTGAAGCACAGCGCGGCTGGGATGTGGCAAAAGGTGCGATCGCTTCCGGTCTTTACTCTGTCGTTGTACTCGATGAGCTGAACCCTGTATTGGATTTAGGCTTGTTGCCGGTCGATGAAGTGGTCAGTGCCCTCAAGCGCAAACCCGATCACATGGAAGTTATTGCAACGGGTCGTGGCGCACCCCAACCGCTGCTTGATGTTGCTGACTTGCACTCAGAAATGCGCCCTCATTACCACGCTGGCGCCAAAGAGCAGGGCATTGCCGGTATCGAGATTTACACTGGCTCAGGCAAAGGCAAATCGACGAGTGCGCTTGGTAAAGCGTTGCAAGCGATCGGCAAAGGCATCAGTCAGGACAAATCTCATCGTGTGCTGATTATGCAGTGGCTCAAGGGCGGCAGTGGCTATACCGAAGATGCTGCGATCGCCGCCCTTAACCAAAGCTATCCTAATCTTGTGGATCATCAGCGCTGCGGACGCGACGCGATCGTTTGGCGTGGGCAGCAGCAGGAACTTGATTACGTCGAGGCAGAGCGCGGCTGGGAAATTGCTAGAGCCGCGATCGCGTCAGGGCTGTACAAAACCATCATTTTGGATGAACTGAATCCCACTGTCGATTTAGAGTTGTTGCCAGAAGAACCGATCGTCCAGGCACTGCTACGTAAACCCCGCGATACCGAAGTCATCATCACCGGACGCTGCAAAAATCCTCCCGCCTACTTTGACCTTGCTAGCATCCACTCTGAAATGATTTGCCACAAGCACTACGCCGAAAAAGGCATTGACCTTAAGCGCGGCGTAGATTTTTAAGTGACTGTTTTTAAGTGGCTATGAAGTCCGTCTTGCTCAGCCGGTTGCTACAGCATTGCCAGCATAACGTCCTCTGCCCGTGCTTTTCCATGTGCCCTTGCTGCGACCCACTGAGAGGATATTGGCTAGGGAATTTTTCGCGCGATTGTAATCCTCTTTAGATAAGCCATCGTACAACTCAGCCATCACCTCATCCGTACTCAGCGGTGCTGAAGCGTTACTAAGAATGTCACCCACCGATTCTGTCAGTGCTTTGTCGCTCCATTGACTCTTCAAGAACCGCTGTAAGTTTGATGTTTTGCCTCGCTGGTTCGTTTTACCGGCTGACGGCGTTGCTGGTTTCGATGGTTTTTTCGCTGTGGTGGTCTGGGTCGTCGCTGATGGTTTTGGACCAGGCGGCGTTTTTGCTGGCTTGGCTTTTTGTTGGCTACCCCGCTGCTTGATTGCAGTTTTTTTGGCGGGTAACGCTGCGATCGCCGCTGCAACAGGCTCCGGCTCGTCGCTGGAGGCATCACTCCCACTCTCTGCGGCAGCAAGCTCTATAGCACTAGCAAGTTCTACAACGCTCTCAGGCGTTACTTCTGGTATGGAATCGGTTTCAGGCGTTACTAATCCTAGCGCTGAGGCTTCAGACAGGAGCGTTTCAATACCTTGGATTTGAGTAGTCTTTTGCTGCGCTTGCTCGTTCATCCACTGGAGTTCTTGACTCAAATGATCTTTTACTTTCTGCAACGAGGCAACAAATGCGATCGCTTCATCTTTGGCTAGGGTTTGGAGATAGGACGTTGACGTTGCCACAGCTAAACTCTTGTGAACAGTGATTGTTCTTGATTCTACTTCACGCTTTGAGATCAGAAGCAGAATCTGTCAAGTTTTGATTGTAAATACTTGTAGAATGTTTCCACCGTTGGCGTAATCACTTCTAAATCCAGTGATGCAGCTATGCGGTGGTGAGCCATAGCAGCCACTTACACAGCTTCAGGCTGGCAGGTTTGCTCCTGACAATCCTCTCTGTAGACCGAATTTAAAGTCATAGAAAGAGCAGTGTGGAATGGCTAGTGCTTGTAAACAAGAAAGCCCGCGATCGCGTCTAGCAGAGCTTCCGGTTCATCAGCACGGATGGAATGACCGCTATGCTCAAAAATCCGCAGATCGGCGTTGGGAATGGCGTTAGCAATTTCTTCTGAAAATTCAGGTGGGCAGATCCAATCATGCTGCGCACCAATCACTAGAGTCGGAGCGGTAATTTTGGATAATTCGCTGCGAATATCGTAAGTTCGCAGAAAGCCACCAAAGGCAACATTGATGGCATCAGGAGAGAGAATGGCACGATCCCAGGCTTTTGGCGACGAGTCTGGATCGTAAGTGATGGAATAGAGCGATCGCATTACGGTGAAATACTCACGCAACTGTTCTTCATTCTCAAAGTTGCCGTCCCAGAGGCGTTGCGCGATCGCCTTTTGTTCGTCTGTTCCCCGCTCTGCCAGAATGGCTTTGGCTCGTTCCAGAAAGCGGTAGTCGGGCACGGTGACGATCGCAATCAGATGCGACACGTTTTGAGGATAGCGGCTGGCATAGGTTAACGCTACCATGCCGCCATAGGATGCCCCAATCACAACAATCTGGTCTAAGCCAAGATGCCGACGGAGGGCTTCCATATCCTCCACATTGTTGTCTAGTGTGTAGGTTTCTTTCGCGCCTCGTGCCGATCGCCCTTGCCCACGATGATCGAAGTAAACCAACTGCATTTTTTGGCTCAACGGCGACAGCGTTGGTTTAAAGGAGGTGTGATCGGCTCCGGGTCCACCGTGAATGAGAAAGGCAACAGGCTTTTCCCGCATCCGTTTGCCATCCGGCACCAGACCCGCACCTTCTATATCAAAGTAAATTTCGGTATCGCGTAACTTAGCTCGCATAGCTATACAGATTCTAAAATGCAGCAGTCAGCAGTCAGCAGTCAGCTTTTTAGCCTTTAGCCTTTAGCCCTTCACTACGAATAGCCCTTAATCTGCTCTGGCAAGTTCATCACTGAGCGATAGTGCGCTTCCACTTGAGCAATCTTTGTCGATTGACGGTTTGTGATCCATTGGCTGCGATCGAACAATTGTTGTCGCAGGTCATCAACATTAATGGTGGTGACGCTGCCGTTAGCAACAAGACGATTGCCCTTGGCCCAAACGCTATCCACTGCTTGCGCCGGACGACCCAACACTAACAGCCCGATGGGATCAGTGCGCGGCAGTAGCGATAGATTCTTCAGGTCGTACAGCACCAGATCTGCCTGCTTACCCACAGTGAGCGATCCAAACTCGTCTGCCATGCCCAGCCCAGTAGCACCCCCGATCGCCGCTATTTCAATTGCTTTGCGGGGTGTCATCCAGTGGCGATAGTCAAAATCGGTAACGTTGTGCAAAATTGAGCCGATTTTAATTGCTTCTAACAAATCCTGAGAATCGCTGCTGGCACAGCCATCGCAACCAAACGCCACATTGATACCTGCTTGAAGATATTTGAGAATCGGTGCAATGCCACTCCCCAGACGCAAATTGCTAAGTGGATTATGCACAACGGTTGCCTGAGTTTCGGCGAGGATGGCAATGTCCGCCTCATCCAACCACACGCAATGCGCTAGAGAGGTACGACTGCTCAAGAAACCCAGTTCCTTCAAATGCTTCACTGCGCTACAGCCGTATTTTTCGTGTGCCAGCATTTGTTGCGCTTTGGTTTCTAACAAATGAGTATGGAGCGGCAGCGTGTAGCGATCGCTCAACTCAACAAACCCTTCAAACAGGGCATCGGTACCAAGCTGCAATCCCGTTGGTGCAGGCAGAATGACAACGCCCTCGTCGGGTCTATGAAACTCTTGAATGGCTTTGTGAAGCAACTCGATCGACTCCTGCGTCGATCGTTGATACGGAATATGTTCGCGCTTGACCCCACCTGATGGAATGCTGGCAGTAAGTGGCTCGTCTTGCATCAACGGGGCGATAAAGGCACGGATGCCCACTTCGCGATAAGCACGTACCGCTGCTGCGATCGACTCTACTTCCCGACCCGGAATCATCACCAGATGATCCACGACGCTTGTACCACCTGACAGCAAGGTTTCGACGGCTGTTGCTAACGCACTTAGGTAAAGTTGCTCTGGGTCAAGCGGCTCAAACTCATACAGTTCTGCAATCCACAGCTCCAGCGGCGTAGGGGGAATCATGCCCCGCTGCCACAGCTCAGGCGAATGGGTGTGAGCATTGACAAAACCAGGCAGCAGCAGCTTATTGCGCCCATCGACAACAGCTCCCACAATTTCCAAACTGGGAGCGATCGCCGCAATGCGTCCATCTATAAGCTGAACATCAACTGTTTCGTACCCTTGCTCAACTGGAACCAGGGCACTCTGAATGGTGAAATCCACAAACCTAATCCTTTCTATAATGAGAAACCGATTACTAAAGGAGAGGTTTCTCCGTTAATCTTTCTTAATTTTAGATACTGTGTTTCCTTGTTTGAAGTCAAGCAGTTAAGGTCTTAGCAGTGGTTCGTGTTGCGTTAGACGATCGAGGCGGGAACCTTACTAAAAACGGAGTTTTACTATGCAGCCATTACGACAGGGAGATGTGCTTTTGCTCCCTACTCAAGCCTTCTCTACATCAGTTCTAGACAGTCAGAAATTGCCACACCTGACGCTGGCAGAAGGCGAAGTGACCGGGCACAAGCACTGCATTAGCAAGGGGCAGGCAGAACTGTATGAAAAAGACGGCACACTTTATCTGCACGTGCTTCCAGAAACGGCTACGCTAACGCATGAAGAACACAAGGCGATCGCCATCCCCCAAGGCACCTAGATAACCCGCATTCAGCGTAAATATGAACCCGAATGCTGGCACCATGTCGCTGATTGAGGTGTGGCGAAAGAAGCCGAGTCTGTGTAGACAGAACCTGTTTGTGCTCTCGGTGGAGAAACTCGGTTCTTGGTGAGAACTGTTGGTCAGTTAGGTCGCAATTTTAGCAAGGTATCCTGTGCATTTATTTGGGTAAATTAATGCTCCAACAGCTTAGAAAATGGCTTAAAACGATGCCACCAAAAATAAAAGTGTCTTTACCCACATTTAAAGCATCAGTTACACCAGAATCTGTCAACCGCTAGAGAAGCAATTCGGTGGGTTAACTGAGATGCCGATCCAGAGGCTTTTGCGGTTCAGACCTGATCAAGCTGGTAAAGATACAGGTAAGCGTAATGTACCAACGATCGCCAAACTTTCAAGATACGTTGGCAAAGAGAAACGCGATCGTGAATGAGGGAGCGATCGCTCTGTCTAGCGTGACATTTAAGACGTATTCCGAATCTTTCAAATGTTTGGCTCACTGTCTAAGCTGACCGATCCTATTAACTTTTTTAACGGTTCTCACAGCTTTGCAAATGAAATTCCGCTCAGGACTTAAAATTGTCCTATTCTTAGAAACCTTAGATAAAGTAGGACACGTCCAATATGGCTGACCCTAGAAATGCAGAACTTATTCAACCTTACAACGGTGATCCCTTTACAGGGCATTTGTCTACTCCTATTAGCGATTCTGCGTTTACCAGAGCGTTTATTGGTAATCTGCCTGCTTACCGCAAAGGGTTAGCTCCGCTCGTACGTGGTCTCGAAATTGGTCTCGCTCATGGTTATTTCTTGATTGGACCCTGGGTCAAGCTTGGACCATTGCGTGATTCTGATGCAGCCGCGCTAGGCGGACTCATTTCAGGGCTGGCACTGATCCTGATAGCAACTGCTTGCCTTTCAATCTATGGGCTTGTGACCTTTGATGGCGAAAGCCACTCCAAAGACGCATTACAAACATCTGATGGCTGGAGCCAGTTTACAGGCGGCTTCTTTATTGGTTCAACAGGCGCAGCTCTTGTAGCATTCTTCTTGCTAAAAGAGTTTTCTACTGTTGACTCAATCTTCCGTGGCTTATTTAACTAGAGCCTCGATTCAGCTTATTAATGTAAAAGAGCCTGAGTCATTGTGACTCAGGCTCTTTTGCTATGCCTACCAACTTTAATGTAAATGCTACTAAACCACCTTTTAGATGCATCGTGGACGCATCCTACTGCAATCCTTCTACCACGTGCGCTACGAACTCGCTTCCTAACAGTCTCCACCTGCATATTTAGTTCCTTCACCCTTTCACTTCTTCACTCTCATCCTTCCTTCCTTCCCCTCACCAACAGCGATCGTGCCGCTGCCAAGCCAAATAAAAAGCCCAACAGAAAAACTCTGCTGGGCTAAAACCTTACACATCACAGGCTAGTAAAACCCGATCGCCTAACGAATGTATTCTTTCAACACACTGTTGCGGTTGGGGTGGCGCAGTTTCCGTAGCGCTTTTGCTTCAATCTGACGGATACGTTCGCGGGTAACGTTAAAAATCTGACCGATTTCCTCCAGCGTTTTCATGCGACCGTCATCTAAGCCATAGCGCAGTCTCAGAACATCGCGTTCACGAGGGCTGAGAGTGTCTAAAACACTTTCTAAGTCTTCGCGCAGTAGGTTCTTAGAAACTTGATCTTCGGGTGTTTCACCGTCAGATTCGATAAAGTCACCAAGACGGGAATCTTCCTCTTTACCGATCGGTGTTTCTAAGGAAATTGGCAGTTGAGCAGACTTGGCGATAAACCGCAGCTTCTCAATGGTCATTTCCATGCGCGTGGCAATTTCTTCTTCAGTCGGCTTACGTCCCATTTCTTGCGACAGAAGCTTGGTTGTCTTCTTGATGCGTGAGATGGTTTCGTAAAGATGGACAGGCAGACGAATCGTGCGAGATTGATCGGCGATCGCCCGTGTAATTGCCTGACGAATCCACCAGGTCGCGTAAGTAGAGAATTTGTAGCCCTTTTCGTGGTCAAATTTCTCTGCAGCACGAATTAGACCCAAGCTGCCTTCCTGAATGAGATCCTGGAACGACAACCCCCGGTTCATGTACTTCTTGGCGATCGAAACCACCAATCTCAGGTTCGATTGCACCATTTTGTCTTTGGCACGACGACCCAGGTGTAGCCGATGGCGGAAGGCTGAAAGCGGCATATTGACCGCATTAGCCCATTCTTTATCTTGAGGATCGCGGTCTAACTGAAGCAGCAAATCTTCCCGAATACGTTCGAGTTCAAGCAAATCAGCAATTTTGCGTGCTAGCTCAATTTCTTCATCAGCTCGCAAAAGCCGGATGCGTCCAATTTCCTGCAAATACAAGCGAATAGAGTCTTCGGTGTAATGCTTCTTTTTTACCGGCGTGCGACGACGGGTAGACCGAGCCTTACCAGGCTTACTATCTTCTTCATCCGTAGCAACATCGGCAGTTTCATCTCGATCTTCATCATCAATAAAGAACCCTAATTCGCTCTCAGGCAAATCGCCAGAGGCATCACTTAAAAGCTCGACTTCGAGTACGTTGTTGGCCTGGGTCATGCCGCGTTCCTCATGCTCCTTAACTAGAAAAAATCAGTCAACAGAGAAAACCACATGAAAGGTTGCACTGAGATAACCAATGCTGGATTATTTCAGCCGAACACCTTCATGAGCAAATTTAAAAACGTACCTTCCCACTCAGAGTATATCTCTAGATAGAGGCACCAATTTTAAGAGTACAGCAAAAAAAAGTGCGAGAGATGACTCTGATTGTAGCTTTTCTGACAAAAGCTGCACGCTTTTACCTTGATTTGGTAACAAACATCAGTGAGTTGCATCACACCAGTCGGCTATTTAGCCTAGCAAACGGTTAGGGTTTCCCTACCGATCGCGTCATGGCAGAGCAGGGAGGCATTAAACGTTAGAAACCAGATCACTAAAAAGCTGCATAGTTGGGCAACCTCGCAAATGAGTGATCACAATGTCTAAACGTTGGTTAGGGGCTAAGTTCTAGCTACTGCACAGATAGAAGGTTCGACCAGGTAAAGCGTAAAGATCAAACCTTAGACTAATGTTGCCTAAGCTTGCTCTCGCTTATATTCCAAAGAGGAATGAACCGTTGCTACTGATGTAACTTAGATACTCCAAGTTAACAGAGCCGTATTAAATGATCACCAAGTTTCTCTAAAATATTAAAAAATTGCTTGGGTCACCACCCACATCTTGCTGGGATAACTCAGCCATTCTAACGAATTTCCAGCCATTGCTCCAAGGAACGCAAGGATAGCTAGGAGCCAGGCTGAGAGGGGACTACAGCTATTGCAGGGTTCACATTTTTATATAATTGCGCTCCGCCGTTTGTCTTAAGTTGAACGCGCTGGGCACAAGTGTAAAACTTTGTTAACACTTCCGGTTTTCGTCAGTTATCTTCGTCCGGTAGGGACTGGGTCGATTCATTACCCGTAGGCTGACTGATGCTAGGAGCGGTTTTGGATTGAGGGTAGAGCATTGCCTCTAAAAGACTAGTTGTGTTAGCAGTGGTCAAAATTCTTTTTAACGACGGATCGCGCAGACTCCCCCAAAGACTACAGGCAACTGCGGAGCTACTGAGGACGATCGAGGTATGCTGCCGAGCAAGTTTGCAACCGAGTTGATACACCTGAGGACGTTTTTGAAGCGGAAATGACCCTAGGCGGCAGTAAAGCTCACCCTCATGATGCATCCCCCAGCGGATGCTTCCGTTAAACCAAAAGCTAAAGGTGAAGATTTGCGCTTCATGAAGAATGAGGGGCAACATAAGCATGATTTGGCAGGAACGGTAGTAGCGGCTCGACAGAACGTGTGTTCTAATGTGATGGTTTTGCGATCGAGCCGCAAGCAGCTCTAGGAAGGAGCTTAAGTTATGATGCCCAGAGGCACTACTCTTTTCAGTATGGTTAAAGCGCTTAAACCTGTAACATAACGGATGAAAAATCAGGCTTGCGGTTTCAGCGCCTTAGTGGGTTTAACGATCGTAAAACCTGAAAACTTCACCTTGCCTCATGCTAGGGATAGTGCCCCTGCCAAAGTTCATCGATGGTAACAAAGCGATAATTTTGTGCCATTAGTACGGGAATCAACTGCTCAACCGTTGCTGCAACGTCTGCACCACCGTGGTAGCCGTCGTGCAACACAATAATCGAACCGGGTTCCACTTGTTCTAAAATGCGCTGTACAACCGTCGTTACACCGGGGCGTACCCAATCTTCGGGAACAACGCTCCACATGACAGAACGATATTGCCACTGCTGTAACAGTGCCAGAGTACGGGGTGTAAAGAAACCGTTAGGCGGACGGACATCACGTATAGCAGCCGGGGACACCTGACACGCTTGTGAAATTTCGGCTTGCGTTCGTGCAAGTGTTTGCTTTAGCGCTGTTGCCGAAAGTGAAGAAAAGGCTTGGTGGTCGTAGCCATGCAGTCCAAGCCAGTGCCCTTGTTCATAAACGGTGCGGGCAGTTATAGGCGATCGCTGTACGCATTGACCTAGCCAAAAGAAGCTTGCGGTAACGCTATAGTGCTCCAGTACTGCAAGCAACTGAGGGGTATAGTGAGGATGCGGACCATCATCAAACGTGAGCGCGATCGTGCGATCAGTGGTAGCACCAGACCATAGACAACCTGGAAACAGCGGCTTGAGTGCGCGATAAAGCAGCGGGTAGGCGGGTGCAAACTCCATTCACTCGCCCTACATTGCTAAAGAAAGGGCTTGCCGGGCATGTGCCGACTCTACCAATGACGACAGCACTTCACCACCTAAGGGATAGACTAAAAAGCCATCAAAGCCAGGGGCTTCGTTTTGGTGCATCCAGCGAGGTGTATGAAAGTCGGTCAATGCTACCAGCGTGATGCGATGGACATTAGCAGCGTGTCGCAGTTTTCTTAGCAGCGGCTGAGACCAATGCTGAGTGTCGCCAGCCAAAATAATTAGGAACGGTGGTTTGCGATCGATTTGAGCCAGCGCCTGCTCTTCTAAGCTAGTACTGGCAACTGTGTAATGAGAGTGCTTTAGCAGCGAGGACAGTACGCGCACCACATGGGGCTGTTTCGCTAGCAAAAGAATATCGCTTTGTGTAAATGGCATAATGCGAAACGGCGCGTCAAACGCCAGTGTCCATAGAAGGGCATACGATTAGACATGACTATATCGTTTGCAGAAGACGTGGTTTTGCCGCTCAAAAGACTGAAACTTCTTGGCTAATGACCTTTAGCGCTGTTTAGCTATCTTGGGCTGCTTCCATTTTTCTTAGCCTTTAGCTTGCTTTGACGCTGCTCATTAGCAACTTTTCTTAAAGGTTGCTGTAACGTTCCTATATTCTCTATGCCGCGTTTTTCGTGGAACGTGATGACCAAGCAGTGACGGTTTGAAGGCGTTTGCTAGTGCGATCGTGCTTTGTGCGGTGCTAAGTTCTTTTCGTGATCAGAAGACCTTACGGTGACAAGCGAGCTTTTTTGAGTCGGTTCGCTTCGTACCAGTCGGCGATCGCGGGCACCCAGGCTTGAAAGTGAGGCCAGATGGCTTCGCACAGTTTTTGCGCTTCCAGTTGAGCATCGAGCTTCCAGCGCAGATCGAGCAGGTGCATGAGCGATCGAACGTTGGCAGACATCACCCAATGCTGCCGCACATCAAAGGGAATGAGTCCCCTCGCGTGTTCTTCAGAGAAGCCTTGATGAATCCGCTCCTGGTAGCGCTTGCAGGCAGCCAGGCACCATTCTACGTCCTGCTGGCGAATGGCTTCAGTGTATTCGTAGCGCTTACCCTGGCGATCACTGTAGACTCCCAACGGACGCAAATAGAACACTTCTTCCACGTCTTGCTTTCCCTCTGCCACATCAATAATTCGTTGCCCGGTATAACGAAACGACTGAACATCAAAACTCACGCCAACCCGATGTGTTCGTATCTGCTGCATCGTACTATGCGGAAACCAACCGCAGTTAAGTACGATTTGGGGGTGTTCCAGCGGTCCATAGTGACCTCGATTGCCTGATAAGAGATTTTTGACCACAATTTCGCCACATTTGGTTTCGTCGGGCCAGGTGTCGCGATCGTCCCACACAAAAGCTTCGGCATAGTCCTGGTGCATCGCCGCATAAATCGCTTGCTGGGGCTTCGGCGTTTGGGTGATGACAGCGACAGTAAAGCGATCCATGATTCAGCGCAATAGAAGTTAGGCTATCTAGAATACTGTAGAACGCCCCTGCTCCCCTTAAAGTTGATTCTTCAAGTAAGAGTGCAAACTTAAGGGATAAACAACTGACGCACGCTGGCTTTAGCGAAACTCAAACGAGGCATAACGTTTCACTCGAAGCATTGGCTCACCAGTGTGCTCAATTCATCCCTTCATACTGCAACGCCCATACCTACACATCGTCCATCATTGTTGCGATTCAACCTTGTAGAACTCAACCGTTCCAGATAGACACCCCATTCGCTTCACCCTATTATCTTGAGATGTGACGACTTCGAGTCTCACTTTCACCTCATTCACGTACTGCAAAATTTATGCCCTGCCAACACCTGAATGAACTGACTCTAGAAAATCTGATTTCAAAAGCCAATTACCCCGTCTTTCGGTGCGAGGAGTGCATTCGTATCAACGATCGCTGGGTGCATCTGCGAATCTGCCAAACCTGCGGCAAGATGTTGTGCTGCGACTCTTCCAAAAATCAACACGCCCGTCGTCATTATGAGGAGAGCGGACATACTGTAATCAGTTCAGCAGAATTGGGAGAGCAATGGCTATGGTGTTTCACCGATGAACAGGCGAAGAACTATTGATTAATCCAGTTCTAAGGCAGGGGGCTTTCGGCTTGATCGTCCTGCAGGGAACTGCGTTGGAGATGATTTTCTCCCCAGTTGCAAAGCACCTGCAAAACAGGTTTTAGGCTCAGACCATAGGCTGTAAAGGCATACTCTACTTTGGGCGGCACTTCTGAGTGAACGTTACGACTCACAATGCCATCTTTTTCTAATTCTCGCAGTTGTTGAATCAGCATCTTTTCTGTAATCTCTGGCATCAAGCGTTTGAGCGCGCTAAATCGTCTCACATGATCTTTTAGATGCCACAGAATTAAAATTTTCCATTTGCCACCTAACACTTTGAGTGTGGCTTGCACAAACACGGTGCCTTGAGTGAGTTCATCGCTCATCTACTATTACTTCCCTGTTTGTGGAATGAGCTTACAAAAAAGTAAGTACTTCCGAAAAAGTCAGTACGAGTATACCCTGGTCATGGCTACTAGTTACTGGTTATGAGTCACTGGTCATTGATTTTGGTTGTTGCAACTGACAAACCATTAACGGCTAATGGCAACCCCTATGAGGACAGAACAAAATGCAGGTTCAAGGTGCGATCGCATTGGTGACAGGGGCAAATGGTGGCATTGGGCAATACTACATTCAAGGCTTACAGGCTGCTGGCGCGACTCGCATTTATGCAGGGGCACGGAATCTAGATAGCCTTAAAGACATTGCAGCGGCAGACCCTGATCGCATCATTCCAATTTCCCTCGATATTACCGATGAGGCATCGGTGAAAGCAGCGGTGGAGGCGTATGCTGATGTCACTCTCTTGATCAACAATGCTGGCGTTGGCTTCAATCAGCGATTGGTAGCAGACGTGAATTTTGACAAGATGCGATCAGAGATCGAGGTGAATTACTTCGGGATGCTGCGGATGTGTTTGTCGTTCGCTCCGGTTTTGGCAATGAATGGGGGTGGTGCGATCATCAATATGCTCACCGTTTTGGCAAAAATCAATTTTCCGCTCAACGCTTCCTATTGTGCGTCTAAAGCAGCGGCGCTATTGGCAACGCAGGGCATTCGAGCTGAGCTTGCTTCGCAAAAAACGTTGGTGGTTGGGGTGATGCCTGGAACGGTGGACACAGGGATGAGCAAGGATTTTCCGCCCCCAAAAGTTGCGCCCGAAACAGTTGTGCGGGAAGCACTTCAGGCAGTTGTGGATGAGGTTGAGGATGTTTATCCAGGAGAGCAGGCACAAGAGATGCAGGCTCAATTGCTTAAAGATCCGAAAGCGCTTGAAAAATGGATGGCGGGCATTTTATCGAGTTAACCTGAGTGCAAGGTAACGTCCTGGCTCTGATGAGCAATCCTTCTCAAGCACAAATTATGAATAGTGGCATCATTGGCTCAAGCGATATGGATTGTGCGTTAAGCAACATTTGGGCAAAACGATGACCCTTAAAACGGACGCTCTCAGAACGGACTCTCTTCTCGTCAAAGCGACGCTGCTACTCAGCAGTAGTCTCACTGTCATGGCAGGAGCCACGATCGCCCCTTCTCTCCCTGCCATGCGCGATCATTTTGCCGCTACACCCAATGCTGACTACTGGGTACGGCTTGTTTTGACGGCTCCAGCACTGTTTATTGCGCTCGGTGCGCTGTTTGTTGGTACGCTGATCGATCGCTTTGGACGCAAACCACTCCTGGCTGTAACTGTGGTGGTGTATGGGCTAGCAGGCGCTTCTGGAGCCGTCCTGAACGATCTTGGCATGATCCTGGTAGGGCGGGTGCTTTTGGGACTGAGTGTGGCAGGCATTATGACGACTGCGACTGCCTTGATTGCCGACTATTACATTGAAGCAGCCCGCGCTCAGTTTCTCGGCTTTCAAGCTGCGTTTATGGGCTTAGGTGGAGTAGTGTTCTTATCACTAGGTGGTTTCCTGGCAGATATCAACTGGCGAATGCCATTCCTGATTTACCTGCTGGCACTTTTAATCTTTCCGCTTGTGGTGTTTGTGTTGCCAGAACCCGATCGCACCGCCGATACTCAACGCTTGGGAGATGCGGCTCCTGCTGTTTTTCCCTGGCGCATTGCAGGTGTAACCTATGTCGTGGCGCTTTTATCGCAGATTGTGTTTTATCTGATTCCGGTGCAGTTACCGTTTTATCTAAAGCAACTGTTTGATGCGAATGCCTCGCAGAGTGGTCTGGCGATCGCCTTTGCTACGTTGTTCAGTGCAGCCAGTGCGTTCGCTTACAAACAAATCAAGGCGCGACTGTCGTTCATGGGCATCTATACGGTCGCGTTTCTGTCGATGGCTGTTGGCTACCTCGTCATTGGCTTTTCAACAACGTATGCAATAGTTTTAGTGGGGCTGGCGCTTGCTGGAACTGGATTAGGGTTACTGATGCCAAACATGAATGTTTGCTTAACCTCCGCCGTACCTGGCAGCTTCAGAGGGCGAGTATTAGGTGGATTGACGACTGCATTTTTCTTGGGTCAGTTTGTTTCGCCCATTCTCAGCCAACCACTCAGTAGTGCCTTTGGGTTAGATGTCACGTATCGCTTGGCAGGTGGCTTGCTAGTAGGGATGGGGGCGATCGCCCTTGCGCTAGGCTGGCGTTGGAAGTAAACCAAGCAGCACTCAAATAAGTTTGTGCTAGAACACAATGAGTTAGTAAGCAGTTTAAGACACTGAGCCAGTCACCCCAGCAAACCATTGAGCAAGCGTTGGGTGCGATCAATATGATCAGCCATTAGCCGTCTGGCGCGGTCTGCTTGTTCTTCACAAAGGGCATCGAGAATCTGCTGATGTTGGGCAGTGGAACTCAGACAGGCAGCAGGACTGTGAGGAATGATTGCTAGTAAATCCGAGAGTTCCGCATGAATGCCTGCCACGATCGTAGTAAGCCGCCGCGATTGGGTGGCGCTAGCAATCAGCAAATGAAATTTAGTATCCAGATGGCGATGGTCATTAAAGTGATTGGCTGCTTGCTTCATTCGATCAACCAGCGATTGCAGTTCATCAAGCTGCTGGCTGTTAGCTCGCTGTGCTGCGAGTTCTGCCACTCCGGGTTCCATTACCAGTCGATAATCTAAAATTTCGTTGAGGGTTGTGCCTCTCTGCTCAAGTCTCTGCTTCAGTTCACAGACGCTCGGTAATACGAGTCCCTCGCAGACAAAAGTGCCGCCTGTGCGTCCGCGCTTGACGCTTAAAAAGCCTTGCGCTGCTAGTACCCGAATGGCTTCTCGCACGGTTGTGCGGCTGACTCCCATAATGTCTGCTAAATCTCGTTCCGTCGGCAATTGATCACCTGGACGGTACAGCCCCATTTTGATGGCAGCGCTTAAGCGCTCTACGGTAATTTCATACGCATTTACCGTGGTCTTGAAGCCTTGAATCACAGTTTCTGCTGCATTTAAAGCTTCGATGGGAGAGACATTGCAGGGTTTATACATGGACATTGCTATGAGTTTTTAACCAACCCCAGTGAGAGCCTGCTGGCGCTTTTGCAGCTTTTTGTTTAGTTGCTGCCACACCACCAGGCAAAGTTTTGAAGAAAGTATATTGAGTCACAATCTTGAACTTCTTAAGGTCTAATACTAAACCTTAAAGCTTGGCGTTGAAGAAAGCTTGATATTCAGGTTTCCATTTTTGCGATCGCAGGGCAGGGTTAGTTTCCACGCTTGATTCATACGCTAGACATGGAGCGCATCGTATGGCTAAGAATCGGAATCGGGGCGGAGTTTCCTATGAAGATGTGGATGATGCTTATCTAGAGCGTCGGCAATTACGACGGAGCGCGGGTTGGATATTGCTTTGGGCGTTGGGTGTCGGTGCCGTGATTTCGGGCGAGTTTTCGGGATGGAATTTGGGGTTGGCAGCGGGTGGTTTTTGGGGTTTGGCGATCGCTACCGTGTTGATGGCAATCATGTATGTGTGCATGGTTTTCAGCATTGCCGAAATGTCATCTGCCTTGCCTCACGCTGGCGGCTCCTATTCGTTTACACGCAATGCGTTTGGTCCCTTTGGTGGTTTTCTTAACGGCATTACCGATGCCTGTGAGTTTGTGCTCACCCCAGCCGTTATTGTGTACTTCATTGGGTCTTACCTGAATACCTTGGAGCCGCTCAAGGGCGTACCCATCCCGGTGTGGTGGGTACTGTTTTATGTGGTTTTTGTGGGCATTAACATCATTGGTGTAGAACTCACGCTGAAGTTTGGGCTGTTTATTACAGTGATGGCAGCCAGCGTGCTAGTGATTTTTTATCTGGGTGCCATTGGTAAATTTGACCCAGCACTACTGACTAACATTGCACCTGATCCCGGTCAGACGGCGTTCTTGCCCAAAGGGTTTGGTGGGATTTTTGCTGCCTTACCCTATGCCATCTGGTTCTTTTTAGGCATTGAGCAGTTGCCCCTGGCGGCTGAGGAAGCCCACGACTCCGGGCGCGATGTACCCAAAGCGTTAACCTGGGGGATTTTTACGCTGTTGATTCTGGCTTTTCTAGTGCTGATTTTGAACTCCGGCGTTGCCTCTGGAGCCGATGGTATTGGCAAATCGGGGGCACCGTTGGCAGATGGCTTGCAGGCAGTGTTTGGCGCCGGCATTTTCACCAGTACACTGATTGTCATTGCGATCAGCGGCTTGATCGCCAGTTTCCATACCATTATTTATGGCTATGGACGAGTATTGTTTTCGTTATCGCGTGCTGGCTATCTGCCTCGCTGGCTATCGCTTACAGGTAAATATCATACGCCTGCTCTAGCGCTGATTTTGGGCGGTGTGATTGGGCTAGCGTGTGCAGCAGCAATTCAGTTTGCTGGGAAAGCCGTGGGTGCAGCCTTGCTGAATATGGCAGTGTTTGCAGCGGTGATTTCCTATTTTCTCAATATGATCAGCTACATCCAGTTGAAAATTAGCCGTCCCAATTTGGCTCGCCCGTACCAAAGTCCACTGGGTATTCCTGGGGCAATCGTCGGTGCAGGACTTTCGCTGATAGCGCTGGTTGCCTGCTTTGCCGATCCTGGCTACCGTCCAGGCGTTTGGGGTGTGGCAATTTTTCTGGGAGCAATGATCGTGTATTTCTTCCTTTATTCTCGCCGAAAGCTCGTTTCTAGAGCGCCAGAAGAGGAAAACGCGCTGCTGTCGTATGCATTGCAGGAAATTGATCAGCCAGATGGGTTGCCACGGTAATTTAGGTTGGTGTGAGTGGTATGGGGTTAACGGAGCATTTACTGATTGATGGCGATCGCCGTCCTGCCATTGCTGGGCAATACTCAACGCTGATCGATCCGGCGACGGGAGAAGAGTGGGCAACGATCGCCGCTGGTGATGCTCAGGATGTGGATGCAGCAGTGCAAGTGGCAGAGCGATCACGGGTAGCCTGGCGCAAGGTCAATTCACGCGATCGCACCCAGATTTTGACCCGGTTAGCAGCGTTAATTCGCACTAATCTGGAGCCATTGGCACAGCTAGAAAGCCGCAACGTGGGTAAACCCATTGGCGAAGCGCGGGAAGAAGTTAATCTAGCCGCCGATTGCTTTGAATACTATGCTGGAGCCATTAATAAAGTAGGTGGGCAAACCATTCCCGTTGCTGCTGCTGGCACCTGTCTGACGTTTCGGGAACCGATCGGCATTTGTGGATTGATTGCCCCGTGGAATTTTCCCATCGCCATCACCGCCTGGAAGGTAGCCCCCGCGTTGGCAATGGGCAACACGATTGTCCTCAAGCCAGCGTCCCAAACCCCACTGACAGCGCTGCGGTTGGCAGAACTGGCATTGGAAGCCGGGGTGTCTCCGGGTGTGTTTAACGTGGTGACAGGCAGCGGCGCTACGGTGGGTGAGGCTCTAGTGCGTCATCCTTTAGTACGAAAGGTTTCCTTTACTGGCTCTACAGAAGTGGGCACCCAGGTAATGAAATTGGCGGCAGATGACATCAAGCGGGTGACGCTGGAGCTAGGCGGCAAGTCTGCCAACGTGGTGTTTGCCGATGCTGATCTAGAGCTGGCGGCACCAAAAGCCATGTGGAGTGTGCTGGGCAATGCCGGACAAGATTGCTGTGCCCGCTCACGCCTTTTGGTACAGCGCCCTGTGTACGACACCTTTCTAGAAAAACTCACTCAGCATTTTGAGTCCCTTACTATTGGTGAGCCACTAGAGGAAGCGACGCAGGTTGGCTGCCTCATTTCTACCGCCCACCGCGATCGGGTGCTGAACTACATCCACCTTGGTAAAGCGGAAGGCGCAACCTTACGCTACGGTGGCACAATTCCCATCAATCCTCAACTGGCTCAGGGAGCTTATCTCACCCCCACAATTTTTGCCGATGTGCAGCCGACCATGCGGATTGCCAAAGAGGAGATTTTTGGTCCTGTGGTTTGCGTGATCCCGTTTGATACCGAAGCAGAAGCCGTGGCGATCGCCAACGATAGTCTGTATGGCTTATCCGGTTCCATCTGGACGCGGGATATTGGTCGAGCCTTGCGTGTAGCAAAGGCGATCGAAACCGGTGTGCTTTCCATCAACACAGGGCATAGCGTTCACTTAGAAGCGCCCTTTGGCGGTGTCAAGCGTAGCGGTCTCGGTCGCGAGCTAGGCATGGCAGTTTTAGACCACTACAGCGAATACAAAAGCATTTTCATTGCCGAATAACCGATTACCGCATAAACCATCGCCCCCTAAACCGATGACAAACCACGAAGTGCGTGGGCTGCTTACTGTCGATGCCCTGAAGGAACTGGTCGAAACGGAAGCGATCGAAACGGTGCTGACTGTGTTTCCTGACCTTTATGGGCGGCTAGTCGGCAAGCGCATTACGGGCGACTATTTCATCCATGATGTGCTGCCTCACGGCGTTCACGCCTGCGACTATTTGCTTGCTTGCGATATGGAAATGGATCCCGTACCGGGCTATCAATTTACCAGTTGGGCAAGTGGCTATGGTGATTTTCGCCTGATTCCCGACTTGACAACCCTGCGTCTTGCCTCCTGGCTAGAGAAAACCGCGATCGTCCTCTGCGACGTATTGAATGAAGAAGAAAATGTTCCCGTCAGTGTGGCACCGCGCAACATTCTGCGAAAGCAAGTGGAAGCAGCAGCAGCCTTGGGGTATACGGCTATGGGCGCATCGGAATTAGAACTGTATGTTTTTGCCGATTCTTACGAAGAGGCGCGTCGCAAGCATTATCACGATTTGCAGCCGATCGGTGCCTACATTGAGGACTACCACATCTTTCAGGGCACCAAGGAAGAGTTTGTCATTGGTGCCATTCGCAAACATCTCGATCGCTCTGGCGTTCCCGTAGAGTTTTCCAAAGGCGAGTGGGGACCGGGGCAGCAAGAAATTAACCTGCGCTATACCGACTTCTTGGAAATGTGCGATCGTCATGTGCTGTACAAACACTTGGCAAAAGAAATCGCATGGCAAAACAATGTTGCCGTCACCTTCATGGCGAAATGGGACGAACGCTACGCAGGCTCCAGTATGCATATCCATGCCAGCCTGTGGGATAGTGCGGGCAAAGCCCTCTTCCCAGGCGATGAGTCCTTCGGTTCTGTTCACAGCTCCCCGCTCTTTCGCTGGTTTTTGGGCGGCTGGATGACCCACATCCGCGAAATTTTTGCCTTTTATGCGCCCTACCCCAGTTCCTACAAGCGTTATGTCGCTGGCTCTTTTGCACCCACTGGTATTGCCTGGTCTTACGACAACCGCACCGCTGGCTTTCGTGTGTTAGGGCATGGAGCGGCTCTACGATTGGAATGCCGTGCCCCCGGAGCCGATGCTAACCCCTATCTGGCGTTTGCCGTCACCCTTGCGGCTGGGCTGGATGGTATCCGCAACCAGATCGAACCGCCGTCTATGTTTGAGGGTGACGTCTACGCTGCCCAGGAGTTGCCGCAGGTGCCCTCTAGCCTGAACGAATCCATTCACGAGCTAGAGAAAAGTACCTGGGCACGGGATGTTCTGGGAGTGGATGTGGTGGAACACTACCTCCACTTTTTCCGCACGGAGCAGCGAAAATTTGATGAAGTGGTGACAAGCTGGGAACGATCGCGCTACTTTGAGCGGGCTTAAGCCACTTCCGGGCAAACGGTCTGACTGGGCAAGGTTTGCGCTCCATCAAATTTTCCGCTCCACCAATGCTTTGAACGAACGATTTGAAAGGAATAAGTGATGCGTTTAGACCATAAAGTCGCCCTGATAACCGGAGCCGCCAGCGGTATTGGGCGTGAATCTGCCCTGCTCTTTGCCAAAGAAGGCGCAAAAGTAGTGGTCAGTGATGTGAATGAGGTAGCCGGAGCCGAGACGGTACAGCAGATTCAGGCGCAGGGAGGCGAAGCCATTTTTGTTAGAACTGATGTGTCTAAGGGGGCGGATGTGGAAGCCGCGATCGCGACTGCCGAAGCGACCTATGGGCATCTAAACATCCTGTTTAACAATGCTGGGATTTTTCACCCTGCCGATGGCTCTGTCCTGGAGACCGAAGAAGCGATCTGGGATTTGACTCTAAATGTCAACCTGAAAGGGGTGTTTTGGGGCTGCAAATACGGCATTCCAGCATTGCTACGTGCCGGTGGTGGTTCCATTATCAACACCGCTTCCTTTGTTGCAGTGATGGGCGCTGCTACTCCACAAATTGCCTACACTGCCAGCAAAGGTGGGGTGCTCTCCCTCACTCGCGAGATCGCTGTAGAGTTTGCCCGTCAAAGGATCCGTGCGAATGCTCTCTGCCCTGGTCCCGTGCAAACGCCGCTACTGGATGAATTGCTAGCTGATCCAGCACGACGACAGCGACGACTGGTGCATATTCCCCCGGGTCGGTTCGCGCAGGCAGACGAAATTGCCAAGGCGGCACTCTTCCTTGCCAGTGATGAGTCTGCCTTTGTTAATGGCTCTACGTTTCTAGTGGATGGCGGCATCACGGCTGCCTATGTCACGCCCGAATAGGTTACAACAGGTTAGAACCGCATCAGGCGATCGCTCCCCTACCCATGTCCCATCCTGCTCCTATCATCGGCATCACAACTTACGGTCGTAATGAAGCCGGGGATGTCTCTTTACCGGGAGCCTACCTAGACGCAGTGCAGCGAGCAGGAGGAGTGCCGATCTTGCTGCCGCCCCATCAAGCACCGTTAGAACGCCTTCTAGAAAAAATTGATGGCTTCATTCTTGCAGGCGGCGGCGATATTGATCCATCACTTTATGGGGGCGCGCCTCATCCCACCATTTATTCAGTAGACGCAGAACGCGACGCCTTTGAACTCACTCTAGCTAAGGCTGCTTTGGCAAAGCAAATCCCTGTTCTAGGCATCTGTCGGGGTATGCAGATATTAGGTGTAGCAAGCGGTGCAGCGCTCATTCCTCATGTGCCAGCTGTTTATGGTGATGCGATCGCCCATCGCCTAGATGCTCCCCGTCGCCCCACGCCTCATCCCTTGCAGCTTGAAGCCAACAGCCGCCTAGCTGCACTCATGCAAGCCATTCAGATTGATGTGATGTCCTGGCATCATCAAGCGGTCAAAACGCTGCCTTCTGGTTGGCGCGTCGCTGCCCAAGCTACCGATGGTTTACTAGAAGCGATCGAGTGTGAGCATCATCCCTGGGCGCTCGGGGTGCAGTGGCATCCTGAACTATCGCCTAACGATCCCGCCCACCAAAAGCTCTTTAGAGCCTTGATTCTGGCAGCAGCGCAGTAGCCTCCAACTCCCTCTTCTTAGCGGCTGGAGAAATAGGGCTGAGAGACATTTTCGGGGCATTTTTACAGTTTTATGCCACCATAGACAGCAGATGAATTAAGCTATCTGTCAACTTACTACAACGTTCAAAGGCTGACCCGTGCCCAATCGTAATGCGTTCCTTTCGTTACTGTTTCTGCTTGGTTTGTGGGGGTCTGCCCAACCCACTTTGGCACAACATTTGGTGCCTCATAGTGTGCAACTAGACCCAACAAAATTAGAGCGACAGGGGCTCAATTTGGCTCAAGAAGCAGCCCAGTTAGCACAGTTTCAGCAGTATGAGTTGGCATTACCCAGAGCACGCCTTGCGACCCAGCTTGCACCGAAGAGTCCAGAGGTTTGGTCGCTATTGGGCGGGTTATATCTGCAAACGAATGAGCTTGACAACGGCATTACAGCATTAAAAACGGCACAAACTTTAGACGCTAAAAGTTCGGCGGTGCTCTTTGCGTTAGGGTCAGCTTATTTTCAGAAAAGCAGCTATGCAACCGCGATCGACTATCTTAAAGCAGGCTTAAAGCTGAAACCGAATGTTCCGGGTGCTTTGTTTGATCTGGGGAATGCATACCTTATGTTGAACCAGACTCCGGACGCGATCGCCCAGTATGAGAAAGCAATTGCCCAAGACAAAACCTTCTGGCCTGCTATTAACAACATTGGGCTGCTGAAGTATGAAAGTGGAGATGTGGATGAAGCTATTCGTCGCTGGCGGGCAGCCGTAGCTATTGACGCGAAGGCTGCCGAGCCACAGCTAGCAATGGCAGTGGCGCTCTACGCAAAGGGCGATCGCGAACAAGGCTTGAAGCTAGGCGAAACAGCGATTCAAACTGACAGCCGATACAGCGATTTGAAGTTTCTAAAAGAAAACCTTTGGGGTAATCGCCTGCTAGCCGACACCAAGAAATTTTTGGAAACGCCTCGCATTAAAGCGACGATCGCTCAGGCACAAGAAAAAGGGCCGTCACAACCTCAGTCTATGCCGCAGTAAAGCAACCTAACAGTAGGGCGTTACCTTAACGCCTTGCTTATGATTTAGAAAGAGCATTTTTTTGGCAGGCGCAGAAGCAAAAGCATGATAGCCTGCCCAGTAACGCGATCGATGTATGCACTTATGGGGCTGAGGGGACGGTTCGACTTAAAGCACAAACGCACCAGGACCTCGAAACGTCGAGGTTTTAAGGCGCGATCATTGCTCTGGTTTTTTGTCTTAATACTGCTTTGGTTGGGCTACCGCGAGGTTAAAAGCTATTTCTTGAAACCCCAAGCCATACTGGTCTTGGGCGGTACGCCACAGCGAGAAGATTTTGCGGCTGAGTTTGCGCGTCAGCATCCCGATATCCCCATCTGGGTGTCTGGCGGTAGCCCACCTGAGTATACAGAAAGCGTTTTTGAAGACGCTGGCATCAGCCTGTCACGCCTTTATGTCGATCGAGATGCTGTGGATACCGTCACCAATTTCACAACGCTGGTCGATAAGTTTCAAGCCAGAGGTATTCATAGCGTTTACTTGATTACATCGGACTACCATATGCGTCGCGCTCGCATTATTGGTGAGCTTGTTTTTGGCAGTCGAGGGATTGAGTTTAAGCCCGTACCGATGCCGTCTAACCAGGCAACCGAACCTCTTTCAAAAGCGATTCGTGATGGAGCGAGAGCAATTCTGTGGCTGACAACAGGTCGTACAGGTTCGACGCTTGTTCAACGTTTTGACGATCGCTAGAGAAACTGAGTAAAGGCGCACCGAAACAACTTTAACGCGGCAACGGCTCCATCTCTTCGTGGTTTAACGTTAGTAATGTTCAGCGCGAGTGCCACCGCTTAAGCTAGCCCTCAATATGCCAGAGGGTAGAGATGCCGATAGATTCGGTTGCGAGTATGCTAGAAATTCTATACTTTTGTGAGCGTAGAAACAGTTATTCTCCCTTGAGCGAGGAGCCACTATGTATATCGTACAGATCGCTTCTGAATGTGCCCCAGTGATTAAAGCTGGTGGGTTGGGAGATGTTGTCTATGGGCTTAGTCGAGAGTTAGAACTTCGCGGTCATACGATCGAGCTGATTTTGCCGATGTATGACTGTATGCGCTACGACCATATCTGGGGCTTGCACATAGCCTATCAAGACCTATGGGTGCCCTGGTATGGCGGTGCTATCCACTGCTCCGTTTATTGCGGTTGGGTACATGGGCGGCTGTGTTTTTTCATTCAGCCTCATTCGCAAGACAAATTTTTTAATCAGGGACGCTACTACGGCTGTGTGGATGACAACATTCGTTTTGCCTTTTTTAGCAAAGCTGCGCTGGAGTTTCTGCTACAAAGCAACAAGCGCCCGGATGTCATTCACTGTCACGACTGGCAGACTGGCTTAGTGCCCGTCCTGCTGTTTGAGATGTATCAATATCAGGGGATGGAAAACCAGCGCGTGTGTTACACCATCCACAACTTCAAGCACCAAGGCATGGGTGGCAGTGATGTACTGTGGGCAACGGGGCTAAATCGAGAAGAGTATTACTTCCACTACGATCGCCTGCGCGACAACTTCAATCCCTTTGCGCTCAACTTTATGAAAGGGGGCATTGTTTATTCAAACTATGTCACTACTGTTTCACCGCATCATGCCTGGGAAGCCCGTTGTACTGAGATTGGCTACGGTTTAGGGCACACGCTGCATCTGCATCAAGCTAAGTTTACAGGCGTACTGAATGGTATTGACCATGATGTGTGGAATCCAGAGAACGATCGCTATGTGCCCCACTCGTACACCAAGGATGATCTAACGGGCAAGGCAAAAAACAAGCAAGCGCTACGAGAACGGTTGCTGCTGCGTGATCGCGAGCGACCGCTCATCTGTTTTATTGGGCGGTTGGACGAGCAAAAAGGCGTACACCTGGTACATCACGCCATTTACCATGCTCTCAGCCGTAGTGCTCAATTTGTACTGCTAGGTTCTGCAACTGAAGCAGGCATTAACGACCATTTCTGGCACGAAAAGCAGTTCCTCAACGACAATCCAGACGTCCATATGGAACTGGGTTTTGATGAAGAGCTATCTCACTTAATCTATGCAGGAGCCGATTTTATTATTGTGCCCAGCAACTATGAACCGTGTGGTTTGACGCAGATGATTGGGCTGCGGTATGGTACGGTGCCGATCGTGCGCGGTGTCGGTGGGTTGGTCAATACTGTGTTCGATCGCGACTACGATGAAACCCATTTGCCCGAAGAGCGCAACGGTTATGTCTTCTACGAAACTGATTACGTGGCACTAGAATCAGCGATGGATCGAGCACTGGATCTCTGGTACGACAATCCTGACGCATTCCAAAAGTTTCAACGACAAGGCATGAACTGTGACTATTCATGGAACTACCCTGGTAAGGATTATTTAGAGATCTACGATCGTGTTCGTCACAAGTAGTAGAGCTATCAGCGGTCAGCCATCAGCGATTAGCGTAGGAAAAGGCTGAAGGCTGAGTAAAAGAGCCATCAACGGTCAGCGATCAGCGTAGGAAAAGCCTGAAAGCTAAAGGCTAAAAGCTAAAAGCTAAAGGCTAAGTTTATGCATCAAATAGTGTGGCTTGATATGCCTGTGCGGGAGCCGTGAGTTTGGCTTGCAGATGCGCGATTAGCTGTCGATCGTCTTCACTCCACACCCTTGGCGTCTCAAACACAGAGCACTCTAGAATGCCAATCAGCGCCTTATCAACATAAATCGGTGCATGAATCAACGCGCGATGCCGAAAGGTTTCTCGCTCATAGGCGCGATCGACCACATCACTACCCGCCGTCTCAATATCTTCCACAAACACGGCAATAGGGGTACGTAGCGCGAGCGTCATGAGCGGATCTGGCGGTGCATTCGCACCTTCTAACCAATCGGCACCCAGCCAATCCGCCGCCCGACCATCACGTGCCCAGCAGTGCGTAATGATTCCATGTTGTTTGACTGGCTCTCGTAAATAGAGGAAAGAGCGATCGCACGGCAACACCTCTCCCAACGCTGGCATCAATGCCGTAAACAGCTCATCCGGCTCCAACGCTCCCTCAAACAACCGTCTTAAACCATCCGGCAAATGCTCCATCTCCCCCTGCTCCCTTTCTCCCCCATCCCTCTTCACTCCTTCACGCCGTTACCCTTACCTCCCCTGGGCACCCCGGTTGCCGCTTTGCCTCCAGATACTCTGCCATAATTTGCTGATAGCGATCGCGCCCAAACGTAGCGTAGTGACCAGGATAGACTGTTTCGATCGGTAGCTTCTGCAAGCGCTCATATGTGGCAATGTAAGTAGGAATGTCGCTTCCTGGTAGTTGGTCGAGCAAGTCGCCATCATAAATTACATCGCCAGAAAAGAGTTCTTGATTTTTGGCATCGTACAGCGCAATGCAGCCCGGTGAATGTCCTGGTAGATGCAACACTTCAAGCGCACGATCGCCCAAATCTAGCACGTCGCCTTCCTGCAAAAGCTGCGTTGGTTCGGCACTATGGAGGGTATATTCCATCGCGGTAAACCCTGCATAGGGCAACTGCTCAAAATGCTCATCCAGCACCCAGCCAAACTTGGAGTCACATAATGCCATGTGGTTGTCGCCCGTCCGTAAAGCCTCTGCTTCAGCCGCGTGAATAGCCCTGTGGTCAAATTCGTGCAGTCCGCCTGCATGGTCAAAATGGACATGAGAGGCGATCGCCAGCAGTGGTTTATCCAGCAAGGACGCAAGATGTTGGCGCAAGCTCGCCACGCCCAACCCAGTGTCAATCAACAAATCCTGCTTTTGCCCTTTGATAAGCCACAGGTTCGCACGATTCCACTCCCAATAATGCAGTTCGCCAATGCAATAAAGACCGGGATTAACTTGGTGCGTGGCAAACCAGCGATCGCAGACAGGTTTAGAGTTCAACACATTTGTAGATGCTACGGATATAGCCCTTATACCAAAACGATCGTAGTTATGGTTCGCCAAGTTTCTAGATTCGTCCCAGACTGCCGCTCTTTTCAAGCATGGATTCAAGCATGGGCGATCTAAAGCCGTTAGACCAATGCAGAGGCTGGCTATAGATTTTTCCGCTTGCTCCCTCTCAAGCGCTCTTATCTAGGGGAATCCGCAGGTAGGGGAATCTTGCTTGGTAGCGTGTAAAAGGGGCATTGGTTTTCAATCCGTCTTATGCTGATGCATATGAAGCCCTATCTTTTACATTTACCATCGGGGCAAGCAGTGCCGATCGTCGCGAATCTGCCGCATAGCGGGATGATCGTTCCCGACGCGATCGCGGCTCAGTTTCTACCGGAACACCTCCAAGCGCTACCCCACACAGATTGGCATCTTGATCAACTATACCGATCGCTCCCGGCCTTAGGCATTACAGTTCTGCAAGCTACTCATAGCCGCTACGTCGTTGACCTCAACCGCCCACTGCAAGATCCCATCTTTGGCAACTTTTGGACAGCGGTGATGCCGGAGAAAACTGCCTTCGACAAACCAATTTATGCTACGCTTCCCAGCCCTGAACAACTACAGGAACGCATCGACACCTTCTACCTTCCATACCATCAAAAATTAACTGAACTCCTCCAAGAACGTATTGCGGCGTTCGGGCACGTTTACCTGCTGGATCTGCATAGCTTTGGAGTGCCATTGACAGAGTCCGTTTGTTTGGGCAACCGCAATGGCAAAACCTGTTCAGACGCTTTAATCACAACTGTAGAAAAACATTTCCTGAGCAAAAGCTATCAGACGGTACGAAATAAAGTGTTCAATGGTGGCTACATTACGGGACACTATGGTCAGATGGCAGGCGTAGAAGCGCTCCAAATTGAGCTTCGTTATCACGTCTATCTCAACGATGATGAACTGGAGCGATCGCAGCCCCCCGCTTGGAATGTGCCAAAGTTTCATACCGCTAAAGAAACGATCGATAAGATCTTTACTGCGATTGTTCAAGATCTCAGCCTTAAGAAGACCTCGTTACAATAGTTGCTGGCTGGCTCAGGAGTTAAAAGGCTAAAGGCTAACTCAAAACTCCCCTTGCTCCCCCTGCCTCAAAACTCCCCTTGCCCCTCTTCCCCCCTCACTCCCCACCTTATGACCTCTTCTCGCATTGACTCTTACGGTTCCTGGAAATCTCCCATCTCGTCTGATTTGATTGTGGCTGGCACGATCGGGTTGGGCAGCGTCCGGTTGGATGGCGAAAATGTGTACTGGACAGAGTTGCGTCCAACTGAAGCGGGTCGTAATGTGCTGGTGCAACGCACCTCGAATGGTCAAATTGCAGACGTTACACCAGACCCTCTAAACGTACGGACGCGGGTGCATGAGTATGGGGGCGGGTCATATCTTGTCCATCAAGGCACTGTCTATTTTTCTAACTTCGCCGATCAGCGTTTGTATCGCCAGGAAATCGGTGCTGAACCTGTCGCCATTACGCCTGAAACAGCCTGGCGCTATGCCGATGGTGTGGTTGATGTCCAGCGGCAGCGACTGATCTGTGTGCGAGAAGACCATACGGGCGAGGGCGAGGCAGTGAATACGATCGTCAGCCTCAGCCTAGATGGCAGCACTGATCAACAAATTCTCGTTTCTTGCAGCGACTTCTACTCATCGCCACGCCTTAGTTCCGATGGTACTCAACTAGCGTGGATTAACTGGAACCACCCAAATATGCCCTGGGATAGTACTGAGCTGTGGGTAGCAACCATCGCAGCCGACGGGACGCTAGAGGAACCCCAAAAAATTGCGGGTGGCAGGGACGAGTCGGTGCTAGAACCAAAGTGGTCGCCTGATGGGGTGCTGTACTTTATCAGCGATCGCTCTGGCTGGTGGAATCTCTACCGTTGGCAGGCAGAAACCGAGGCGCTTTGCCCGATGGAAGCCGAATTTGGTTCGCCCCATTGGGTCTTTGGCATCTCCAACTATGCCTTTGAGTCTGCAACCCGTTTGATTTGTACTTACAGCAAGGATGGTATTTCGTATCTTGCCAGTTTGGATACACAGACGAAGCAATTGGAGACGATCACCACACCCTACACCGAAATTGGCGGTATTCGCGCGGCAGCGGGTCGAGTGCTGTTTAATGCCGGTTCGGCAACAGAACCAGGCGTCATTGCCCAACTGAATTTGGCAACACAGAAACTTGAGATACTGCGTCGCTCCAGCAATTTAACGATCGATCCAGGCTACCTCTCCGTACCAGAGCCGATCGCCTTTCCCACCGAAAACGGCTTAATTGCTTACGGCTTTTTCTACCCGCCTACCAATCAGGACTACACTGCGCCTGATGATGAACGTCCGCCGCTCTTGGTGAAAAGCCACGGTGGTCCGACTGGTTCAACCTCAACTGTTTTTAATCTGAAGATCCAATACTGGACGAGTCGTGGGTTTGCGGTGCTGGATGTCAATTATGGCGGAAGCACAGGCTATGGGCGCGCCTATCGCGAGCGCTTGAAAGGTCAGTGGGGCATTGTGGATGTAGATGACTGCGCGAATGGTGCCAAGTATCTTGCTGACGCTGGTAGGGTCGATGGCGATCGCCTGGTCATCGACGGTGGCAGCGCGGGTGGTTATACCACGCTGGCAGCACTGACATTTCGCAAGGTCTTTAAGGCAGGTGCCAGCTTTTACGGCGTGAGCGATCTCGCAGCGTTAGCAAAAGACACCCACAAATTTGAAGCCCGTTATCTGGATGGGTTGATTGGTCCTTACCCCGAAGCTGAAGCACTGTACCGAGAGCGATCGCCCCTCTATGCCACCGATCGCCTCTCCTGTCCCGTGATCTTTTTCCAGGGAGACGAAGATAAAGTTGTGCCACCCAACCAGGCAGAAATGATGGTCAATGCCCTCCGCGCTAAAAAACTTCCCGTGGCGTATGTTCTCTTTGCAGGCGAACAACACGGCTTTCGCAAAGCCGAAAACATCAAACGGACGCTGGATGGTGAGTTTTACTTTTACTCCAGGGTGTTTGGTTTCATGATGGCGGATGCGGTGGAACCGGTGGCGATCGACAATCTCTAGTAGCTTCAACCCCTAGTTGCTCTTCACTTAACAAGGCAATTTAATGATAAACTCGGTCCCCTGCTCTGGTTGGGACTGACAGATTAACTGTCCCCCATGCTTTTCAATGATTTGGTAGCTAATGAATAAGCCCAACCCGGTGCCTTTCCCCATCGGCTTGGTGGTAAAGAAAGGATCAAACAGCTTGGCTTGAATATCTTCTGCTATGCCGCGACCATTGTCCTTAATCGAGACCTCTACCCAGCCAGCCTCAGCACAACGGGTTGAAACGGTCACTACTCTGGAAACTGGTTGGTCTTTTTCAGTGGTCTCTAATTCATCGATCGCATTACCAATCAAATTCATAAACACCTGATTGAGTTGCCCTGCATGACAATGAACTGGAGGTAAGGTTTCGTAGTGCTTTTCAATCTCGATCGGCGTACCTGAAACTAATTTCAAGCGATGCTGCAAGATCAAGAGCGTACTTTCTAGCCCCTCATGCAGGTCTACCGCTTTTACCTCTGCTTCATCTACCCGTGAAAAATTCCGCAACGATTGAACAATCTCCCGAATGCGCTCAGTTCCCATCCGCATTGAGGCGCAGAGCTTAGGAAAATCTTCTTCAATATAAGCCAAATCGCTGTCTTCCAAAAGCTGAAGCAAATCTGGTGATGGGGTTGGTATCTGTTGCTGGTAAGCCTGGAGCAGCTTCAATAAAGTGTGAGTATACTCATGAATGTGAGTTAGATTGCCACCAATAAAGTTGATGGGATTATTCACCTCATGGGCAATTCCAGCAACTAATTGTCCCAGGCTAGACATCTTCTCACTATGGAATAACTGCACTTGTGTTTGCTTCAAATCATTCAAGGTCTGTGCCAATTGGTCAGCCTGATGTCGTGTCTGAGCCAGCAACTCTGCATGTTGCAGGGCAACTCCCAATTGTTCTGCAATGTGGCTGACAAACTTAATTTCAGACGTTCTCCATTGACGAGTCGCAGAGTGTTGGTAAACACCCAGTAAGCCCCACAGCGTTTGACCGGCAAAGATGGGAATAGCCATAAATGCCCTCACTTGGAACTGTTCAAGGAGGTCAAGATGACACTGAGCGTAACCCTGCTGGTAAATGTCATGTACAACTGAGTTAGCACCTGTACGGTATCGCCCGCCTTGAGTGTCTTGTAGGTGTGTATCGTTCCAAACGGTGTTTACCCCAAGCTGTCCATTGCTTTGCCATTCAGGTGCAACGGCTTCGTAATTGCTGACAAACTCTCCTCCCCAATCGGCATTAAAGCGATAAACGGCAACGCGCTCTGCCTTAAGGACAGTATTTAGTTCCTGCGTGGCAGTTTGAAAGATTGTGTCGATGTCTAGGGATTCACGAATTTTGGCAACGATTCGAGACAGTGTCATTTGCCGTTCCACTACCCGTTCCAGCTCGGTATTAGACTGCTGAAGTTGCCCAGATTGCTGTTTGAGTGCTTCTGTTCGCTCTTCTACTTGTCGTTCTAAGTTGGTGTTGAGCGCTTGCACCTGCTGATACAGCCGATACTGTTTGATTGTTGCCGCAAAGCGTTCTCCGAGAGCCTGAGCATACTTAATCTCTTCTTCTGTCCAGTGCTGTGCCTGTCCTTTCTTAAGTTGCCGCCAGCCTTCAAAGGATTGACGCGGCATCAACTGACGTGTATCTGGATCGTGGTACCCAGCCCACTGAGTTTCTGTCTGTATTTCGCTACGGAAGAAGGTTAAGCAGCCAATGATTTGGGCACCGTGCTTAAGAGGAATAATGAGAGCGCTGCGAATGCTTGTGCCATCAAAGAAGGGAGCAAGGGTGCGGCATAAAGGCTCTTTATAAAGATCATTCACTGCCCAAGATGACGCGATCGGCTTGAAGTTATGAGCAGGGTCTGCCAGTTCGTAAACGGCTCGCATCCACTCAACCGACCAGGGTTTATGCCCTGTTTCATCCGAAGGCTGCTCCAAGGCAGAGTGTAGATATTGCTGCCATAGCAAGTTCTCTTCAATTGAACGGTTCTGGGCGGGATCAATGAGAGCGGGCTGCTCCCCATTAGTGTAAATTTCTTTTGGTGAACAACTATCTCCAAAGAGATACAACCGACCACCTGCACTAAGGGTATCAGAAGCTGCTTCAAGTGCATCCTGCCAATTGACCGTCGGAGACATTTGTAGCTGTGCCGTAACCTGATTCATATTGGCTTCTTGGCGTGCCTGAGCACGCACCTGCTCCAGCAAAACCGATTGAGCGATGGCAACCGCTACCTGATCTACTACCGCCTGAATAAATTGCAGCTCTGCTTCCGTAACAACACGAGGGTTAGCGTGATGCGAGACTAAAAGCCCCCAAAGTTGCTTGGAAGACTGGAGTGAAGGCAGGTTGTACGATCCAGCAGCTTCGCCTTCAAGCACGATTGGCACCACAACAGAGGATTTGACTCCCATCGCTGTCAGGTACTCGCGATGGCACGGATCAACGGGACGGTACCGAATATCAGCCGTGGTGATCGCTTCTCCAGTTTCGGGACAGTTGAGTGGACTAATACCAATCTCATGGCTACCAAGATCAACGATCGAACGCTGCCGCGCGCGTATAAACAGTTCACGGGCGTAACGTGGAATATCGTCTGCGGGAAAGTGCAGCCCTAAAAGCGATGGCAAGCGATCGCCTTGCAGTGACTCTGCTACAACAACCCCATGCTCATCTGGTCGGAATTGATAAATTTTGACTCGATCGGTGCCCAGGTAAGCGCGAACTTCTGCTGCTGTCGTACTTAAGATCGTCTCAAGCTCTAAGGATTGGCGAATGCGATTGGCAATACGGTGGAGTAACGCTTCCTGAGTGAGAGGTAGTGTAGCGTCTTGTTGTGACAGCATATAAGACTTGATCCACGAAAGTGTTTAAGTTGCCTAGCTTAGAGTGCCCCTGAGTCTCTAATTCAAACAGTTAGTTCTGGCTATAGATGTACTCACCGCAAGGTCTAAGTCATACTCTTCAAGCGATCGAGGGTTAAACAGGAGACAGATAGCATTCGCGGGGCAGGTGTAACTAAGTAACAACAGCACTCAACGCGCTATCTGGCGATCGCGCTGTGACCAGCACTTACTTTCCATGACTTTTGTGCAAATGTCTAAGAGGCAGATCAATCACAAAGGTTGTTCCTTGCTGCGGTGTAGACTGATATTGCAGCTTACCTCCATGCGTTTCAGTCACGATCTGATAGCTAATTGATAGCCCTAACCCTGTACCTTGACCAATCGCTTTTGTTGTAAAGAACGGGTCAAATAAGCGTGGTTGAATGGCTTCTGGGATACCTGCACCATTGTCTGCTATTTGAATGCGAACCCACTCTGAATTCAACTGTTCCGTTTGAATATGAATGGTTGGGAGAGCGATTTGAGTCGGCTCTTCGGCGTATTTTTCTTCCAATGCATCAATCGCATTGGTCAGCAGATTCATCAACACCTGATTGAGCTGTCCAGCATAGCATTCAACTAAAGGCAGGTCGGCATAGTCTTTAAGCACTGTAATTTTTATCTGGTCTGGTTTGGCTTTAAACCGATGTTGCAGCAGGAGCAGGGTGCTATCAATCCCTTCATGAAGGTTCACTGTCTTACGTTCAGCCTCATCTAAGCGTGAGAAGTTGCGTAAAGTCAGCACAATTTGGCGAATACGCTCTGCACCTGTTTTCATTGATGACAGCAGTTTGGGCAGGTCAGCAACAATAAAGTTAAGGTCGATCGCCGCAATCTCAGCTTCGATCATTGGCAGTGGCTTTGGGTAATGCTGCTGATAAAGTGCCAACAGTTGAAGTAAGTCCTGAATATAGTCACCCGCAGGAATCAGATTGCCGTAAATAAAGTTGACCGGATTATTAATCTCGTGGGCTACGCCAGCAACAAGTTGCCCTAAGCTAGACATCTTTTCAGTCTGTACGAGTTGCGTTTGAGTCCGCCGCAATTCCAGCAAGGTTTGTTCAAGTTGCCGTGCTTTTTCTCGCAGTTGCGCTTCCGATTGTTGCAACGCCACCTCTGTTTGCTTGCGCTCTGTAATATCAGTAGACATACCGCAAACTGCATAGGCATTCTCGTCGGCATCAAACAGGGGAAATTTTAGTGATAGGTAAGTGTGCAAGCCATCTTCCTGTAGAGCCTCTTCTTCCCACTGAATCGCGGCGCCTGCTTGCAGGACGCTTTGGTCATTCGCATGAAAGGCGGCGGCTAAAGCAGGCGGAAAAATATCGTGGTTGCTCTTCCCAACAATTTCAGTCTGACTCAGGCGAAAGATGGTTTGAAATTGACGATTGGCTGAGAGGAAGCGCCCTTCAGTGTCTTTCAAGTAAATCACGGCAGGCGAGTTATCCAAAATTGCTTGTAGTCGACCCTCGCTTTCCTGAAGTGCCTTTTCTGCCTGCTTGTGCCTGGTGATATCGCGAGCGAAGCCCAGAACTGCAAAAATCTGACCTTTGGCATCAAATAAGGGAAATTTTTGAGTATCAAAAATATGTAAGGAACCATTAGCATCAGTCGCTGGATCATGGGGATTATGAATAATTTGACCGGCTAGAACACGTTGGTCATCCGCCCGAAAACCTTCTCTGCCTTGCTCAAGATTTCCTAAAACTAGTTCTTCAGGAAAACCCAACTCCAGGTCATCCTTACCCAGCATCATCTCTGGTGTTTGATTGAGTGCAGACGCATACCCCTGGTTAACAAAGATATAGCGAAAGTTGTGGTCTTTAGCAAAGATCCAGTCAGGGGTTGAGTCGATTACGGTACGCAGGAGTTGCGCTTGTTGTTCGGACTGCTCTAAAAGCTGCTGCGAAGCCGTCTCTGCTTGCTTGCGTTTCGCAATTTCGTATTCTAATTGCTCATTCGCCTTGGACAGTGCCATTGTGCGCGTTTGAACCATTGACTCTAAATTTTCATTCATATGCGCTAGTACGTCTAGCGTTTCTGTTAATTGGTCTTGAGTCTGCGTCAACAGCAATGGCCCATTAATTAAGGAAGCATAAGAGTGCCGTAATGCAATATAGATTCCCGCAATCATGGCAGTGCTTAGATCAATTCCTACTTGAAGTGGCAGCAAGAGCGAGGTACGGGTTTGATGCCCCTGCTCTAGCAAGAGCAAGACGTGTCCACCATGCCCCAAAGCGCAACTGAAAAACACCAGAATCGTGACTAATACCAGCGGTGTTTTTTGCTTTCCCTTCAAGAAGGGTAGCAGGAGCAAGGACGCAATGATGAAATAACTTAACGAGATGAAGGCATTTGAGACCATCATCAGTGCGTTTAGCATCCGTTCTACTCTCTCTATATGTGAACTTCTTCTAATTAATTGTTGTATGAAGCAATTTCTAAACGGTCTTACAGCTAGCCAAAACTGCTCGCTGCTTCCTTTGCTCTTGCCTTTGTTCTTGCTAGTGTTGACAATCACTATAAAAAAACTCTCGCAGAAAACGCTGAAATCGCTCCGCACTTTTACTGGATCTCTGCTTTTGTGGAGGAACTGTCTGAACAGGCATTTAGGAAATGTCTCACGGTGTGTGATTGAGTTAAAGTTTTTAAGCCTATCTGCACTTTTGCCCGTATGCTGGCTCAACCCTTGATACGATTGAGAATAATCGCAGCAGCAGGCAGCATGAAGAAAAGGTGGCAACACGTTAAATTGAGGGCGTTGCTGGAAGCGTCATCTTACTCACCATTCCAACTGTCCTACATTGAAAGACGGGTGTTGAAGCGCTTATCTCTTTTCCTACAGGAGAACACTGGGGTGCGGGTTAAGGCAGTACAAAGCGTACGAAGCCGAGCACTATGCAGCAACGTTAAGTGCAGTTTTCCTTCACTCCAGCCACTTTTGCAGGTTGTCTGTTGCACCTTGGTCTGCTGGCTGTGGTTGAGTAGTAACGCTCAAGCTGGATTGCTCGCTGACCGCCTTGCGGCTTTTCCGCATTGGGACGATAAACCAGCTGTGCAGCCAGCTAACGGCGATCTGGAGTACCCCGACTGGCTGGCTGGCACCTGGCAGCTAACCAGTACATTGGTGGAACTGGCGGCACCCTTAGCACCTGAGATCGTTACACCAGGTTTTGACAGCAATCAAAAATATTTGAATCAGGCGATCGCCTGTAACGTTCGCTTTGTGCCGTCTCGTTCACTGTCAACAAATTCTACTGTGTTCTCGTTGCTGCCGTTGAAAGGGCTTGTTAAAGATGCTGTGGTATCCGATCGCGCCTTTAACGGCTTCAACTTAGCAAAAGCTTATTTGGGCGATAGTGTGCTGGCTGTTACCGTTGATCCGCGATCGCCCAACCGCCAGATCACACTAATGCAAGGTGGACGACAACTTATTTCTGTTGTGACTGCCCGTGCTATCGAAACGCCTGCTGCTGACGACTTTCTTACAAGCGAGTTGTTTCAGCAGGTCTTTCGTGGTGTACCCAATCCTTACTTGAACCAAGTCGAAACGACTACGGCTTATCACCACCTAGCAGCCGAGGTCGCTACTACAGGACAGCCAGCAATCACGGCAGATCAAGTCACAGCCATTTATCTCTCGCCGCAGGATGAAGATTACTTTAAGGCAGGCGATCGTCCGGTAGCACTTTATCGGTATCGACTAGAGTTCGTTCCTGTAAAAGATGAGGGATAAAGTCTTAAGGCTAAAAAATGCTACTTAGCCTTTAGCCCTTAGCTTTCATATTTTTCATTGATGCTTCATTGCCTTTAATAACGCCACTAAAGCTTGATCTTCAGAAGCATTCACCTGGCGATCGAGCATCGCAATGCTAACCGCTTTCGGCAATGCTACAGCCGCTACATCAGAATCTAAACCATCTAGCAAATCATCAAGCGCTTGCGGCACCTTCAACGCCGATCGAATGCCAAGCACCATTGGTTCACTCAGCCCTAATGCCTGTAATTGAGGCTGGAGGCTTTCCCAATCAACAGAGCTATCCGGTGCGCCCACTTGAATGAGGTAGGCTAGCAAGCGCTGCATCTTGCTTTGCTGTTGCGGCGTAAACTCTGCCGGATTGATAGAGACGACCTCTGCCTCTGTTCGAGCCGTATTCAAATTGTGAAGAATTTGCTGCCAGTCATGAGCATCACACCCTTCAGGCTTATCAACCGAAAGGGAAATGTGAATTTTGCCAGCACCCGCATCAAGATGCGTTACCTGAGCCCGGACTCCCAAAAAGCCAAGCCAGTGAGCAACCGTCGAGACCATTGTGGGGCGCGTGGCACGACTATTTGCCAGCAGTCGAATCTGGGTTTGAACCATCGGACGCACAATTTGCGAAAGCATAGCAAGGGCTTCATCGTTGACTGTTTACTAGCCCCTAGAATAGCCAACTTCTTTCCTCGATGCGGTATTTTAACCACATTCTTTGCGGTATACGGCAGTTCTCACTCAGATCAAACACACCTTGACCTTACAGCCATTGACGATCGCCCACGCCGTTTCTCTTTACTTCTTCACTCCTTCACCTCTTACCTCTTCTCCTCTTCTCCCCAGCAGTACCTACTTCCGTTCTGGGTGAGTACGTTCTTCTGTCGGTGCGCCAAATTGATTGAGTGCAGCGATAAATTGATACAACCGCCCCAGGTCGCGCTGGTTGAAATACATCACCAAATGAGAGTAGCCATCAGCCATATCCTGCTTTTCTTGAGGTAAAGGTTGACTTTTTTCGATGCGACCTTTTACTAAGATATCGCTGAAGTTTTCATTCAACTGCTCGACATCAGCATCCGATAGTTCCGAATTAAGACGAATGACAAGCCGATTGCCAAAGTAGCGGCAGGAGTGAAAAACGCGGTAGAAGTTGGCGATCGTCTCACACGCAACATCCAGGCGATCGGTAATAGTGTACAGGCTAGGATCGTCAGCACTGATCAAACCACGTTTGAGCAATTGCTTCTGAATATAGTCGTGCCAGTCATGCCAATAATTGCCACCAGGTTTATCAATCAACACTAACGGTACTGGCGATGATTTTCCCGTTTGGGTCAGCGTAATGCACTCAAAGGCTTCGTCTTGAGTACCAAAACCACCGGGAAATAGCGCTAGCGCATCGCTTTCACGTAAGAAAAAAAGTTTGCGTGTAAAGAAGTACTTGAACGGAACAAGTTTTGGATCGCCTTCAATAAACGGATTTGCGCCCTGCTCAAACGGTAGCTGAATGTTAAGACCAAAGGACTTTTCGCGTCCGGCTCCTTCATTACCCGCTTGCATAATGCCGCCGCCTGCCCCCGTAATGACCATAAAGCCATCCTGTGTCACACGATGTGCAAACTCTGCTGCCAGAGCATACTCAGGTGTATCGGGCATAATACGGGCGGAGCCAAAGATGGCAATCTTCCGCACGTGCCGATAGGGGTAGAACGTCTTAAAGGCTCGTTCCATATCTTGAAGCGAGGCAGCGCAAATCTTCCAGTCCAGACGGTCAATATCACTCTCCGCCATTCTGACGATCGTTGCCAACACAAGCTGAATCAGTTCTCCATGCTGTGAATTTGGTAAACGATCGAGCAAACGCAGCACATCAGCATGAAGCGATTCAGATGGGTTTGATGACAGAGATGAAGCCATGAATTCCTCCAACAGCCAGCATCCTATTCTATCGAGATTACAGCGACCCTCGTTCAGTAAATAAACTAAAAACGCCGCAAGAATCTATTTTCTGCGGCGTTAATGCAATATGCTTGATGACTGATCGCTACTTAGTGAAGTAAACCCTAGTTACTCACTAGACGCTTATTGCCAAGCAATCAGAGCTTAGAAATAAGAGATGACCGCATTTAGAGTCTGAAATAGTTGTCCATGAGTGATCATGTCCCTATGTCCAGATTCAATTAGGGCTTTGCCCATCCACATTAAAGGTATTTTTCTAACGTATTGGACAGAGTGGTTTTTGGTACTGCACCAACCACCATGTCAACGCGCTGTCCGCCCTTAAAGATCATCAGCGTCGGAATGCTGCGGATGCCATACTGGCTAGCAACGCTAGGATTTTCGTCAGTATTGAGCTTTACGACCTTTACCTGACCATCATATTGAGCAGCGATTTCGTCGACGATCGGAGCCACCATACGACAAGGACCGCACCAGGGTGCCCAAAAATCGACTAAAACTGGAATCTCGCTCTCAAGAACATCTTGTTTAAAAGAAGAATCCGTCACTTGCACTGCTGCTGCCATTCTAGGAATCCTTGCCTACATCGTTATCCCGAAATTCTACCATAGCGATAACTGGTGCTTTCGATACAACTGCCCACTCATTTAGACATAATTTTTGATGTTTTGTCAGTAGTGCCTCAAAAAGGAACCGCCCGAACAAACGTTCAGGCGGAATGTGGTGTGAGGAGTGAACGGAAACTTGCGTCTCCGCTACTTTTATTGTAGACGACCCTTTATTTTTTTCCAGTCATTCTTAAGCTGTAGGAAAAAAGTCTTAAGAATCCTACAGTCTATAGCTACCACCTAGTTACCACGGATCTGATTAATGCGATCGCGAACCCGCTTTTCGTCTGCAATTTGTCCACTTGCCTTGTAAAGATCGGCAGCCCGCAACAAGGAAAGAAGACTGCCTCGGATGTCGCCTTCAGTTAGTAGTTTGCGGGCAATTGTCTCGTAGTCGGTTGGGAGTTGTGGTGGGGGTGGTAGCGTCACTGGAGTTCCACTGACGGTTCCCTTAATGCTGGGCGTTGCCTCTGTAATAAAGAGGCGGCTAGGAAAGGTTGTAAAGGTGCTGCCATCCCAACTGGCAACTCGTCCCACAATGCAGATTGGACCTTCATCAACTTGAATGCCCCAATCGCTGCTGTAGTTATCGATGCCTAGCAGATAGCCCTCGCCAGGCTCCGCATACCAATATTTAAAGACTCGCTTTGGCGCATCAGGATGGTACAGCGAGATGAGTGTTGCGTTTTCGGTGTTGTTAATCACCTTGATGCGTCCCACTCTGCCATCAAACAAACCCGTAGTAACCCGCTGTGGCTGTGCTCCAGGTTCGTAGGAGGTGGTGCATTGTGCCTGTACGGGTAGAGTCGCGGCAAGCATAACCAGGACGGTCGCCGGTAACAGGCTGCGTCTAACATTATTCGTTTGGACAAGTGTGAAAACTCTTGCAATGGAAAACGGTTGGAAAAAGCACCTTGTTGGAGGAGAATCCTTTTTGTCAATCATTTTTGCATTCGTGAACACGATCAGCAGCACAGAGCTACCGTGGCTCACCGATCGCTCACCCCCCTAAGGGTCTTCGGTTTACCTGTACCTTACTCTAGCTGCCACTTCTTTCTACAGAAAAAGTGATCGCTATCAGGATTCTACAGCCCCGCTTTAAGAGCGTTTCGCATCGCTGACTGCCAAGACCGCGTAGCATGGCCAGAGCTTCATACCGTTTAAAAGAACAGAACCCTACAGCGCCACCAATAGGTTTCAGGGCAATCGCTGTAGGGCTGTCTGCTTAACGTTATCTGTCTAACGCTTAGAGGTGGCTTCCTTACTGGTAGGGGTCGAACTATCAGGTTCCGCATCGGGACCGCCTGCGAGCGCGGGTTTATAAGGCCCACGACGGTAACGCGCTTCAGCTGTTTTAATGACGATGTAAAGGATAGGTACGACAAACAGGCTGAGCACTGTAGCAACGCACATCCCACCGACGGTTGCTGCGCCCAACGATCGACGAGCGGCAGCACCTGCACCCGTTGCAATAAGAAGGGGCACGGCACCCACGATCGCAGAGATGGCAGTCATCAAAATCGGTCGTAGTCGCTCTTGCGATGCTTCCACTGCTGCTTTTGTAATGCTCCATCCTTCCTCATAGAGCTGATTCGCAAATTCCACGATGAGAATACCGTTTTTACTTGCCATCCCAATCAGCATGACAAAGCCAATCTGGGTGTAAACATCGTTAGCCGTGCCATTCAGCAAAATTGCAACCAACGCGCCCAGAATTGCCAGCGGCACCGTCAGCAGAATAATGAAAGGATCGATGTAGCTTTCATACTGAGCTGCCAGGGTGAGGTAAACGAAGACAACCCCCAGCGCAAAGATAAAGATCGCACTGCCGCCAGACTCAATTTCTTCCAGCGATAACCCAGACCACTGATAACCGAAGCCCCTGGGTAGTGTTTCTTTTGCCACCGCTTCCATTGCCTGTAGCGCCTGCCCTGAACTAACGCCCGGGGCACCGGCACCAGTAATTTCAACGGAGCGATACAGATTGTAGTGGGTGATGATAGACGGACCGATCGTCTGAGTAATGGTCACCAAGTTACTAAGCGGAATCATCCTGCCCGTCTGCGATCGCACATACAGCCGCTTAATATCTTCAGGGTTTGAGCGAAACTGCTGGTCAGCCTGCACATACACTCGATAGGTGCGTTCAAACTGGTTGAAGTCATTAACGTACGTTGAACCCAACGACGTTTGCAGCGTGTTGAAAATATCCTGTAGCGGCACCTGAAGTTGGTTTGCCCGCGTACGATCGACCTCCACCGAGATTTGCGGCGTATTTGCATTAAAGGTGGGGCGTAAGCCAGCCAGCAGGGGCTTGTCTGCTGAAGGATAGGTCGCAGCACGACCCATAAACTTGTTGAGGTTCTCACCCAGCACATCAAAGCCTAGCCCAGTGCGATCTTGCAGTTGAAAATCAAAGCCACCAAAATTCCCTACACCCTGCAATGCTGGTGGCGCTACCGGAATGACTATTGCTTCTTTGATGCCTAGCATTTGGGGGAACAGTCCCGATGGTTTTGGGAAAAAGCCGCCAATAATAGACTTCACCGATTGCTCGGCTTGTTTGCGTTCACCCCAAGGTTTGAGGGTTGTAAAAATCAAGCCGTTGTTTGGGGTTGAACCACTGAAGCTAAAGCCGCCGACCGCAAAAATATTTTCAATTTCTGGCTGCTGCTTCAAGATCGCCTCAGCTTTCTCCAGTACATCACGGGTGTAATTGAGCGACACGCCTTCAGGTGCCTGGACAATCGTGATGAAATAGCCCTGATCTTCATCGGGGATAAACCCTCCTGGCACGATCGTATAGACCCAGTACGTTAGTGCCAATGCGCCTGCAAACAGTCCAACGACCAGCCCTTTACGTCGTGTGAGACCATCCAGTGAACGAATGTAACGATGCCGAGTGCTGTCAATGGCTGAGTTAATTCGATTAAAGAACCAGTTATCGGGCATCTGTCCGCGTCGTAGCAAAAGCGCCGACAGAGTTGGTGTAAGGATGATGGCGCTAAAGGATGAAACACCAACTGAAAAGGCGATCGTCAACGCAAACTGCTTGTAAAGCTGCCCTGTGGTGCCAGGGAAAAAGGCAACGGGCACAAAAACCGTCATGAGCACAATGGAGGTGGCAATCACCGCACCCGTCAACGCGTCCATAGAGGCAATTGCCGCATCTAGCGGTCGCATTCCATCCTCCTGAATGCGTCGAGTAATGTCTTCCACAATGACGATCGCATCATCCACCACCAACCCAGTTGCTAGCGTTAAGGCAAAGAGAGTCAGTGTGTTGATGGAGAAACCAAACAGCTTCACAAAGACAAAGGTGCCGAGCAAACCGACTGGAATAGTAATTGAGGCAATGAGCGCCGATCGCCAGCTTTGCAAGAAGACAAAGATAATGAGTACCACTAACCCAATCGACAGGATTAGCGAAACAACAACCTCTTCTGCGCCCGCTTCAATGAAGGTCGTAGTGTCAAAGGCAACAGCGTAACGCATTCCAGGTGGAAAGCTTGCCTCTAGACGCTTCATTTCGTCTTTGACAGCCTGAGCAGCATCCAGCGCATTACTGCCAAATTGTTGAGTAATACCAAGCCCAATGCCTTGGTGTGTAATGCGATCTTTAGGGGTGAAGCGCAGGAGAGACCCATAGTTTTCAGCCCCTAGTTCGGCTCGACCCACATCCCGCAGTTTAACCAGAGTGCCGGTTTCGGTTGTTTTTACAACCAGATCGTTGAATTCCTCCGCGTTCTTAAAGCGCCCCTGAGCGGTGACGGCATACTGATATTGCTGTCCATCATCAACAGGTGGTTGCCCGATTTGCCCTGCACCAACCTGGAGGTTTTGCTGTTGCAGTGCTGTGATGACATCCTGGGCTGTCAGTCCACGACTGGCGAGGCGCTCTGGGTCAACCCAAAGACGCATGGCGTATTTCCGTTCGCCAAACGTTTGCACACCCCCTACGCCTTTAATCCGCTTGAGTGCATCTACTAAATAGAGATCGGCGTAATTGCTGAGGTAGGTACTGTCGTAGACATCCTGTCCTGTTTTTTCGTCCCGATCGGAATAAATTCCGATCGCTAGCAAGAAGTTGCTGTTCGCTTTTGCTACCTGGACACCTGTTTGGGTCACAGGACCCGGTAAGCGCGATTGCACCGTCGACACCTTATTCTGCACATCTACCGCTGCCAGATCCTGGTTGCGACCGAGTCCAAACGTCAGGTTGATGATGCTGGTACCGTCGTTAGCACTTGTAGACTTGATATACCGCAAGTCACTGATGCCGTTTAGTTCTCGCTCCAGAATATTGGTCACGGTTGATTCGACCGTTTCCGCGCTAGCACCAATGTAGTTAGACGTAACCGTTACCTGTGGCGGCGCAATATCGGGATACTGAGCGATCGGCAGTGTTGGAATACACGCAATCCCTAAGAGCGTCACCACGATTGAGCAAACCGTCGCAAAGATCGGACGACGAATAAAAAAGGTTGAAATGGAGAGAATCATAAAGCACAGGTGTCCTGAGGAAACTGCCCGCTGTCAGAGGTGAGAGATTATGGACTACAGAAAGGCGACTGCCTGCTAGCCCAATCAGGTTAAGCCATGAACATTACTTTGGTGCTGCCGCTTGAATGAGCAAACAATTTTGCAGGCTCAGGATGCCGGAGGTGGCAATGCGATCGCTGGCACTAAGACCGTCTAGCACTTCCTGGTCGTTGCCAACAATCCTGCCTAGCTGCACTGGCTTTTGAGCTATGACCAGTTGGTTAGGGTCAACATTGGTCGGTGGCGGTGCCCCCTCTCCTGCCGAGGCGGCTTTGCAGCCCGATGCCTTGAACGGCGTACCAACAAACACAAAATTCTTACCGGCTAAGCGCGAAATGGCAGTCGTTGGTACTAAAACGCCTGGACGAGTTGCCCAAACAACCCTGACGCGAGCAAACTGTGAGGTTCGCAGTGCGCCGCTCGAATTGTTAAACACCGCTTTTGCTTGTACAGACTGTGTAGATGCGTCAACATCGGGCGCAATAAAAGATAGCTTACCGGTTTGCAACACCTTACCTTTCTCATCCAGTAATTGCACAGGCAACCCCAAGCGTAGAGCAGAAGACCGTTCTAGAGGAATTTGCATTTGCACCTCAAGCTGCTCATTCTGCGTAATGCGGAGCAGTGGGGATGCATTATCGACGAAATCGCCTACCTTAACAGGAATGTTTCCAACCACTCCCGAAAAAGGAGCTTTGATGGTGTAGTACTGAAGCTCTGCCTGCCCTTCGGTCACATTTGCCTGCGCTTGCTGTAAGGCACGCTGGCTTTTTGCAACAGTTGCCTGCGATCGCGAAATGATTGACTGCTGCGCCTGGATATCTGCCTCTGTTTGGCTGAGGTTTGCCCGCGCGGTTTGCAGCGCATTGAGCCTTTGATCAAGCACTTGCTTGCTGCTGGCTCCCTGAGTAAATAGATCCTGATAGCGCTGATATTCGCTCTGGTTTAACTGAACGTCAGACAAATTTGCGATCCGTCTTGCCTGTAACGATCGCAGCGTTTCTCTAGCACTGACAACCTCTGCCTGCGCCGCAGTGATGTCAGTCGCGGCTGACTCTACTGCGGCATCGCGACCGGCAACCTGAGCACGCTGTTGAGCGGCATCAATTTGAATAATGGGTGTGCCTGCCTCAACGCGATCGCCAGCTCTAACATAGATAGCTGCAATCTGACCAGATACCCGTGGCTGCAAAGTGACAGACTGCCGTGAATCAAGGTTAGCTGCATAGTCTGAGCTATCCGCGATCGGTGCTGTCTTTGGCTGCGATAACTCGACCTCTGTTAGCTGCGGTTTCATGCTGGTGAAGATCAGTATTGGCATGATGAACCGATTGAATACAATCCAGCCAACGCCCCCCAAAATTGCTGCCATGATGAGGGCAGGCACTAAAAAGCGCCGCCACCCTTTACGTGGCGGTTGAGGATCACGTTCGGAGTCTCCTCCCTGCTTGATGCCACCCCTTTCATTCGGAAACGGTTGGCTATTGTGATTTTTGCTTGTCCCTTCGACATTCATAGGGGTTGTCTACTCACTTTAAAGAACTGACAAAGCGTAACCGGATGCTTTAGACACGCCGCTTCAGACAAATACAAGCCGTATAGAGTCAAGCACTCAACGTTTAGGCAGCGCATTGGAGTGATTAGGGCTGCATAAAAGGCGGATTTTCTCAGGTAGGTGTGAAGTATTAATGTGGCTAGATTATCGCAAGAGCATACAGCAGGCTTCACCTATTCAAGTCGCCCGATCGGAGGATTTCAAACTTTTGAACTAGAGAATATTTTTGGCAACTTTGGTTCAAGTGTACCAAAACCTCTATGATTACGACTATCCAGCGCTTCCGAAGAGGCTCGATCGCCAGCAAAGACCTTCTTCAATTGATAACTTGGCGATCGCTCATTCAGCTTCAGGTTGTAAACTTGTAAACTGTAACCTTTAAGACATATCAAGACAGTTCTTGTTGATACAACTTCTGCCCAGCGTCGATATAAGCATTAAGGCATGAAATATATAGCGCCTTTTAGATAATTGCAGTATTGCTTATGAGATTAGGTGTAAGTGTATTTTATCTGAGTAACGATCGCCCTAGAAGCGTCCGTTTGTCAAAAGCGTAGATTCATCACGATCGCGTTTTTAGCGACTTCCTCATTCGCTAGGTTCAAGTTTCTAAAAGGTTTGTAGGGGCGATCGCGATCGCCCCTACAAACTGCTCTAAATCGTTTCTGAAGCAACGGCAGCGGTAGGCTGTGCCTGCGGTTGGAACTGGAAGACCGAGTAGACCACATCGCGGCGGATTTCGGTCATCATTTCGAGGAAAATTTCGTACCCTTCGCTCTTATATTCAATCAGTGGGTCTTTCTGACCATAGCCGCGTAGCCCAACCGATTCACGCAGGGCATCCATCTGCTGTAGATGTTCGCGCCAGAGGGTATCAATGCGCTGGAGAATGAAAAAGCGTTCAGCCTGACGCATTAAACCGGGTTGAATTTGGTCAATCTGAGCTTCTTTAAGATCGTAAGCAATACGGACTTGCTCGTGCAAGAAGGTTTTGATTTCACCGATCGTCATGTCAGTCAGATGATCCGGCTCCAGGTCAGCCAGCAGGTAAACAAATTCCTGTACTTTGCTAACCAGGCTTTTGAAATCCCACTCTTCCGAGGGCAAATCAGGGTTCACCTTGGCATCAACAATATCGTCCATTGTGCGCTCGGCATATTTTACGACTTGTTCTTTTAAGTCTTGCCCTTCCAACACACGACGACGCTCAGCATAGATCGCACGACGCTGGTTGTTCATCACTTCGTCGTACTCGAAGACCTGTTTCCGAATGTCGTAGTAGTAGGTTTCTACTTTACGCTGGGCACCTTCGAGCGATCGCGTTAGCATCCCTGACTCGATCGGCATATCTTCTTCGACACGGAAAGCATTCATCAAGCCTGCTACGCGATCGCCACCAAAAATTCGCAGCAAGTTATCTTGCAAGCTGAGGAAAAACTTGGTAGAGCCAGGGTCACCTTGCCGTCCGGCTCGACCCCTTAGCTGGTTGTCAATGCGGCGCGATTCATGTCGTTCTGTTCCAATGACGTGTAACCCGCCTAATTGCACGACATCATCGTGTTCACGGCTAGTAAACGCTTCATATTCCTGGCGGATCAGGTTGTAAATCTCGCGCAGCTTTTGAATGACTGGATCATTAGTTGGCGCTTTTTCAGACGCAACAGCCACCCGATCTTCTGCTTCGAGTTCAGGCAGCGATCGCTCACCGTATTGCTGCACACCAACGTCTACAGCAGCTTTTAGCTGTTGTTCCGCCTCTTTAGAGAGTTGAGTCGGGTAGATCTGGGGTGAGGCTTTCCAGGATTTAACTTTCTTACCAGGGACAAAGCCTTGACCGCCCCCACGACCACCACCTAGCGCTGGGACATCGGTGACACCAAAGGTATCTTCGTCCTCTGGCTGCACAATCCGAGGCATGAAGTACTCACGTACCTTCAGGCGTGCCATGTAATCAGCGTTACCACCAAGAATAATGTCTGTTCCACGACCTGCCATGTTAGTGGCGATCGTGACTGCACCTTTGCGTCCCGCTTGCGCGATAATCTCAGACTCCCGTTCAACGTTCTCTGGTTTCGCGTTGAGTAGATTAAAGGGAATATTACGGTCTTGTAGCAGCCTTGCCAGCAGTTCAGACTTTTCAACGCTGGTGGTGCCAACAAGGACGGGACGACCGACTTCATGCATTTGGGCGCATTCTTCCGCGATCGCGTTCCATTTAGCGTCTTCGGTTTTATAGACCACGTCGGATAGATCGCGCCGTCCCGTTGGGCGATTCGTCGGAATAGTGGCAACTTCCAGGTTATAGATTTTGCCGAATTCTGCTTCTTCAGTTTTTGCCGTCCCAGTCATGCCTGCCAGCTTGGGATACAGCAGGAAGAAGTTTTGGTAGGTAATGGTTGCCAGAGTTTGCGTTTCAGGTTGAATTTCGACGCGCTCTTTCGCTTCGATCGCTTGGTGTAACCCATCGCTCCAGCGGCGACCTGGCATCACCCGACCTGTAAACTCATCCACAATCACAATTTCGTCATTGCGAACGATGTAGTTCACATCGTTGATAAACAGTTCTTTTGCCTTGATGGCATTAAAAATGTAATGTGCCCAGGGATCTTGCGGGTCAAAGAGATCCGTTACGCCCAGAAATTGCTCTGCCGCGATGAAGCCTTCATCTGCAAGAATCACGTTGCGCTGTTTTTCGTCTACCTCGTAGTGACCATTCGGGTCGTCTTCATCCACTTTGCGGGTGAGGGATGCAGCCACTTCAGCAGCTCTCATGTACTTCTCACTAGGACGCTCTACTTGTCCTGAAATAATGAGCGGTGTGCGGGCTTCATCAATAAGAACCGAATCTACCTCGTCAATAATGCAGTAGTTAAACGGGCGCTGCACTACATCTACCATCGCCGTTGCCATATTGTCGCGCAGGTAGTCGAAGCCAAGTTCGCTATTCGTAGCGTAGGTGATGTCGCACTCGTAATTACGCTTGCGATCGGTTGGGTTCATGCTCTGCTGAATTAGCCCTACACTCAAGCCCAAAAAGCGGTGTACCTGCCCCATCCACTCAGCATCACGTCGTGCCAGATAATCGTTCACTGTCACAACGTGAACGCCTTTACCTGCGATCGCGTTCAGGTAGGCAGGCAGTGTCGAAACTAGAGTTTTCCCCTCTCCCGTTTTCATCTCGGCGAGGTGCCCTTTTACCCGTCCACCTTCGTTATCGTGCAGAAGAATGCCGCCCAAAACTTGCACATCAAAGTGACGCATCCCTAAAACGCGTCGTGCCGCCTCTCTTACAACGGCAAACGCTTCGGGCAGCAAATCGTCCAAACTCTCGCCTTTTTCAATGCGCTGCCTAAATTCTGCTGTTTTACCTTGCAATTCATGATCACTTAGAGGCTGCACTTCTGCTTCCAGCAAAGCAACCTCAGTAATTAGCGGTTGATATTTTTTGAGTTTGCGTGCGTTGGGATCGCCCAGCAGAGTCTTAAACATGGCAGGAGTATAAACGTTCCTAATCAAATGGGTGCGAACAAAACTTTTAAGCGCTTCAAACTGCCTCAGTAAGACCCTCAAGCGCCAGGGCATACTTCTAAGCAAAAACTATAGCTGTGCCCCCATCCTATCACTGCAACTAGCAGCAAGGGGGCTAGAGAAAAAGGCTAAAAGCTTAAGTATAAAGGCTCAATTCTTCATACTTAAGCCTTTAGCCTTCAGCCTTTCTTAGGGTGCATTCTGCCACTCAGCACTAAGGGTGCGGAAGTCATATTTGTCACCACCAGGATGGCAAGAGACGCAGCTAGACAGACCTACTCGCGTTGGCAGCTTGACTTTGGGATGCAAAACTTTGAAGTAGCGCGACTGGTAGATGCGATACGGAATTTCTTCTTCTGCCGCCTGAGGACGCGAAAAGTTGCGGAGGTATTGCCAAATTATTTGCAAGTTCGGTCCAACCAGGGGCTGAAGCTGTGCGCCGTAGTGCTGGGAGTCTTGTATAAGCTGCCGCCAAGTTTCAGTTGGCAAGATCTGAGGTGGCAAACCAAGATGGCAACTTGCGCAGTTTTCCAGGTAAAGCTCTTGACCCAGTTTTAAACCAGGCGGCACAACATCAACTGTGCCGATTGCGGCTGGCTGTAACGCACTTGAGGCTGGCGTTGTTTGATTTACAGGTGTTGGGCGTACAGGTGCCGGACTTGAAGGGCGTTGTGCGGGCGGTATCTGAGCGATCGCGCCCATCGATCTTGGCTCTTTGGCTTGTGCCAAGCCCCACCCCAAACAAAGGCTCCAGATCAGCAACAGCAGCAGCAAGACAACAACTGATCGCCCTCGCTTACGCGAACGATGTCGATCGCCACTTGCGATTAGGATGCGGCGCAAATTTTGTCTGACGGGATGGGACATAAGGATGCTAGAGAGTCTGAGCCATCAGTGTTTTGCGTTGAATGCAGATGCTTTGAATGCAGTGAAGCGAGGGCAAAGCTAAACACTGAGCGCTACTGTATGTATTTTAGCTGGCAGAGGTCAGCTTTCATCATGAGAAGCAAAATTAAGCCAATGTGTTCCTCCTGAACAGAGGCATTGACACTTGATGAAGTTGAATTATGTTAAAGATGCAAACCTTTACATACGATGTTGGGATGGATGGTCGTCATATTCGGTTCTCTGACCAGAAGATTGTAGACCTGCTGCAACTGCAAGCGTTGTTTCAGACAGCAGCGTTCTGGGCGATGGATCGTAGCGCTGAAGATTTAGCGATCGCGGTCGCCAACAGCGATCCAGTTGTGACTGCCTGGGATCACGATTTAATGATTGGCTTTGCCAGAGCCACCTCTGATGGCATCTATCGGGCAACTGTTTGGGATGTGGTCATTCACCCCAATTACCAGGGTGCTGGGTTAGGTCGGAAGTTAGTAGAGACGGTTTTAAGCCATCCTAAGATGAGCCGTGTTGAACGCATCTACTTGATGACAACCCATCAGCAGTCGTTCTACCAGCGTATTGGCTTTGAGCCAAATGAGAGCACAACAATGGTGCTACACAACCGACCGATCGATGCACCGCGAGCCACTTTAGTTGCTACCCAGCAAGCGTCCGCACCACCCAACTAATCAGGAGAGTGGCAACGACACCAATGCCAATGAGCAGTAGCAGCAGCGCCAGAACAATAAAAATGACGAAGCGGCGATCGGCTGCTTTTGCTGGCTCAGGCGTTGCAACGTGCGCTTCTAAAAGTGCCAGATTACGACTGTTGGCTTTCCACGTGGCATCAAAGACATCACCCAGTATAGGCACCGAGCCACCCACAGAATCCAGCACTAGATTAGTAACCATTTGCACCAACGTTTTTCGCGGCAAGCCAAAGCGAACTGCCTCGATCACGATGTAAACAGAGAGCGCTGCTCCTACAAAATCGCCTGCGCCAGGCAAGAGTCCTAAAACAGGATCAAGCCCTAACCGAAAACGAGTGCCAGGAATCGGGATCGCGTTATCTAGAAGACGGCTTACCGTACGAACCCGCCGCAATGCTGGATGGTTCGGCGCAACCTTTAAAGGGCTATTGTGCATGGACAGAGCCAGGAAGATTTCTTTTAGAATACCTGCCTTACATACTATTGCCCTATGACGATCGAGAGATTTAAGCAGCGTTGCCCTACAGTTCTCTAGCGAAACATGCTGCTTACAGAGGTATCTTCGTGGATGCGCCAGATTGTTTCACCAAGCAGATTCGCGACGGAAAGAATGGTCAGTTGTGGGAACTGATCGCTCTCTGGAATTGGAATAGTGTTGGTTACAATCACTTCCTCAAACAAACCGCTAGAGAGCCGTTCGATCGCCGGTGGTGAAAAGACAGCATGGGTCGCGCAAGCATAAACTTGTCGCGCGCCTTCCTGCTTTAGCAGCCGTGCGCCCTCAATAATGGTGCCTGCCGTATCGATCATGTCATCGACTAAAACAGCAGTTTTGCCTTTTACATCGCCAATCAGGTTCATGACTTCTGCCACGTTGTGCGCCTGTCGTCGTTTGTCAATGATTGCTAACGGTGCATCACCCAGCTTTTTGGCAAAGGCGCGTGCACGTGCTACACCACCGACATCAGGTGAAACAACAACTAAATCCGACAATTGCTTGCTGGAGAGATAATCTATCAGCGTCGGCGAACCGTACACGTGATCAAGCGGAATATCGAAGTAGCCCTGAATTTGCGCTGAATGCAAATCCATTGCCAGCACACGATTCGCACCTGCCTGGGTGATCAAGTTGGCTACCAATTTGGCACTAATTGACTCTCGCCCAGCAGTTTTGCGATCGGCTCTGGCGTAACCGTAATAGGGCATGACTGCTGTGATCTGCCGTGCGGAAGCCCGACGACAGGCATCGACCATAATCAGCAGTTCCATCAGGTTGTCATTCACCGGACGGCATGAGGGCTGAAGTAAATAGACATCGCAGCCCCGAATCGATTCTTGAATTTGAATGTAAAGTTCACCATCGGCAAACCGTTTCCGCACCATAGGGCTGAGATCCATGCCCAGATAACGCGCAACTTCCTGAGCGAGCAGCGGGTTGGCTGACCCAGAAAGCAGCCGCAGTCGATTTTGGTCGTTCAGGGGCGACAGCGCAGCTTTAGGAGTAAGAGTTGCAGAGCGGATCACGGCGTACCCTCAATCGTAGTCATCGCAATAGTACCATTCAGGTTTGAAATCAGCCCTCAGGATATATCCCTTGGAGCGATCGTAACGCGATCGCGAAAGATGAAAAACGAGCGAGTGCCTTTAGCATCCACATTATCGCTTCCAACGATCGCATCTTGGCGATCGCTAATTAATACAGTTTGAGGCATTGAGAACATCAATCAAATAAAGGCTCAGTGGGGCAAAGCGATGGTATAAGCAGTATCGCCACCTAAGGCTAAACTGCCGCTATCTCGCTTTTCGTTCAATGCCGTCCAGCTACTTGCTAATCTCATTTATGATTGTCCTTCACTACTCATTTTCCCGTGATTCTAAAAAAACAAATCAGTGAATCTACAGAAACTACTATGACAATCCTATTCAATTTGACCTCTACCTTTGTGTAGTAAGTCTCTTGGATGGGTGAACCTTAGCCTGGACTCATCATCTTGGGCTGGTGGACAGCTTTGAGCAGTCAGCAGTCAGCTCTAGACTTTACGCTAGATGTCTAACTTCACCGAGTCCATGTCATAGTTTGGAACGCAACGTACTCGACGCAATAAAGGATAACGCTATGAGTTTGAACGATCGCGTTAGTGAAGCGATTAAAAGCGCTATGAAAGCAAGGGACAAAATTCGGTTAGAAACGGTTCGTAGTATTAAAAAGGCAATTTTAGAGAAAGAATCTAGCGTTCGTCCTTCTGGTCAAGAAAATTTAACCGAAGCGCAGGAAATTGAGTTGCTGGTGCAGTTGGCGAAGCAGCGACGAGATTCGATTGCTCAATATCAGCAGGCTAATCGCGATGATTTAGCCGCTCAGGAAGCTCAGGAATTGGCAATTCTGGAGGAGTATCTACCTCAGCAACTCTCGGATGAAGAGATCGAGCGTGCGATCGACCAAATTATTGCTCAAGTCGGTGCCACCGCTGCCAAAGATATGGGTAAGGTGATGGGACCCGCTATGCAGCAGCTTAAAGGTAAGGCAGATGGTAAGAAAGTACAGGATCTGGTGAAAGCAAAACTGAGTAAATAGGGCAAAGAGGCGATCAACTGACCCGTTCACGGGCTTCTTTTCGTCTTGCTTATGCTTTGCTAGAAGAAAACTGCGATCGTGCTACAGCCCTTAACTTCGTAGCAGCCTCAAAGACAGGGCATCCCTCTGCCAGAATAGGAGTGTCTGAAGAGACAGCAGACAGCCTAGTGACCTAAATACCTCGATCACTTCAGCAGTAACACTCTTTCTTCACCCTTTACCCCGTCCCTACCCTGTTATGCGCCCACCGATCCCCATTGGCATTACGTTACAAAACCGCTACCGTGTCCTAAGCGTGTTGGGTCAGGGAGGGTTTGGTCGCACCTATCTGTCAGAAGATCAGGGGCGGTTTAACGAACTTTGTGCCCTTAAGGAACTGATTCCAGCTCAGGGAAGCGCCTATGCACTGGACAAGTCGAAAGAACTGTTTCAGCGAGAGGCACAAATTCTGTACCAGATTCAGCATCCGCAGATTCCTCAGTTTCGGGCAACCTTTGAGGAAGACCAGCGCCTGTTCTTAGTGCAGGATTATGTCGAAGGACAGACGTATCGCGCCTTGCTGGAACAGCGGCAGGTGCAAGGAATAGCGTTTTCGGAAGCAGAGATTTTACAGCTCATGCGGCAGCTTTTGCCTGTGCTGGCTCATATTCATAGCAAAGGCATTATTCACCGCGATATTGCGCCAGACAACATCATATTGCGGCAGCAAGATGGCAAACCTGTCTTGATTGATTTTGGTGTAGTGAAGGAACTGGCAACTCGGTTTCAGTCGCCAACGATGACCGCGCAAAATACAACCGTTGGTAAACCAGGGTTTGCGCCTAGCGAACAGATGCAGTCGGGGCGAGCATATCCCAGCAGCGATTTGTACTCGCTGGCAGTGACCGCAGTAGTGCTGCTGACTGGACGAGATCCACAGACCTTGCTGGACGATACGACGATGACCTGGTATTGGCAGCGCTGGGTAACGGTCAGTCCGGGTTTTTCTCAGGTGTTGAACAAGATGTTGAGCTATCGTCCGGGCGATCGCTTTCAGTCTGTTGCCGAAGTGGCGCAGGCGCTTCAGTCGCCCCTGGTTACTGCTCCTACTGTGCCGCCACCCTACCAACCCCCAGTACCGACCGCAGCACCGCAGCCCGATATGTCGCAGATGGCAACGATGGCAGTGGGTCGACGAGTAGACCCAGCACCCGTGGCTGCAACTTCTAATCGTGCAGTACCAACCGTGCCTGCACCCCGAAGCTCAGTGTGGGATGACCCGCTGGCAGTAGTGGCGATCGGTCTAGGGCTAGTCGTGCTGACTGGCGTTGGCACTTGGGCAGTCGTGCGGGCATTTTTGAATAACCAGCCGACACCCACACCGACACCGACGATTACAACATCGTTTAGCCCAACCCCATCGCTTGAGCCTACACCTACGTCTAAACCAACGAATGAGCCGATCGCCTATAGCCAAAATCTAGACCTTAGCCCTGATGGTGGCAAGGTATCGAAGACGGGCACTCTGCGATCGAACGAAACGGTTAACTACATTCTCGCAGGTGAACAGGGTCAGCAGTTGAGTGCTGTGCTTTCGGGCGAAGGAGTACTGATGACGTTGCTAGGTCCTGATCAACAGCCTCTTAGTGGACAGTCTAATCGCGTGTCGCTTTGGCAGGGCACGTTGCCTTATACAGGTAGCTACTCGATTCGGCTCAGCCCCGTTAAAGGGTTGGATAAGAGCGATTATCGGCTGGATGTAAACCTCAGAAGTGCCGTTGTACCTAGTCCTACGCCAATCCCAACGACTCCGCCCCCTAGCCCATCGCCATCAGCCCCCAGCATCCAAATTCATCGTGTGCAGTTTGAAACGGGTCAAACGTCAACGACAGTTAGCGATCGCGGTAGCCCACAGGTTGTTCATCGTTATTTAGTACGAGCAAGCGAGGGACAAATCTTTAAAGCTGCCGTGCGTGATGGCTCTATTACCCTCAATATCACTGCCCCTGATGGGCAACTGATTCAAGCTGCCGCAAACGTCTTGTCATGGGAAGAACAACTGCCCCTAAGTGGCACCTATCAAATTGATGTCATTGCCGCTCAGGATACAGACTTTAGCCTGGACATTAGTGTGCGGGACTAGAATAGATTCTGGCTCAAACTAGTGGCGGTGCTGCGTTTTTTAAGGGCGATCGCTCGATGTTAAACAACCAGTTACAGCTAGACACGTTCCATTGAGCCAGTATATTTGTTATGGGTTATCCATCATCAGCAACCAACCACTACACGCTATTCTCTTGAACGCTTTATTGATTACTGGAACTGACACAGACGCAGGCAAGACTGTTTTAACAACAGCGCTGGCAGCATATTGGCAAACTTATTGTACGGCTCAGACCCTGGGCATTCTAAAGCCCATTCAAACAGGTGATAGCGGCTTGGACGGGGTAGCTGAGAGCGATCGCGCACTTTATAGCCGTTTGTTTAAGCGTGACCCTAATGAAGTAACGCCCCTACCGTTTGTAGCGCCACTGGCACCACCGATCGCTGCCGCACAAGAAGGTCGCCGCATTGAGCTGGACAAACTGTGGCAGGCATTTGAAGCCATGCGTCAGAAATACGACTGGGTTCTAGTGGAAGGCTTAGGCGGACTTGGTTCACCTGTTACCAATGAAACAACTGTGGCAGATCTGGCGTGGGATTGGCACGTGCCAGCCGTGTTAGTGGTGCCCGTGAAGCTGGGCGCGATTGGGCAAACGGTCGCGAACGTTGCGCTTGCCCGCCAAACTCGCGTTCATCTCAAAGGCATTGTGCTCAACTGTGTTCAGCCTTGTACAGAGCAAGAAATTGCTAACTGGGCACCGGCTGACTTGATACGATCGCTGACCAGTATCCCAGTTTTGGGGCTAATGCCTCACTTACCAGATCCGACTAATTTAAGCGCACTGGCTCAAATTGCTTCAGACCTTGATTTAGAGAGCCTGCTGCCGTTAGCAAGTCTGCTTTCTGGTATCGCTTAACAGCTTGCGGGAGGTAGGGAATGAGGGGTAAGGGATGAGGGATAGGAAATGAAGGATGAATTTCTCTGTCTCCCTTTGTTTGCCTTCTCTTGCTGGCTGCTGACCTGCTCTACGTCTCTAGTCTTTGGTTTCAGCCGTTTGCTGTTTGGTTATCGCTTTCTGTTATCGATCGCCCAAACACCATTGTCACCAGTCCGTATGCTTGATAGAGATCGACGCCTAAGCGGCTACGGATTGGCGTTGGCAATGTGTCTGAAGGCACTGTTACAAAGCCTAGCTGCCGATAGAACTTTACTCGATGCGGTTGGCTTGCTAGATAGAGCGGTAGGGTTGCCTCTTCCTTCAATCGCTGCATCAAAAATGACCCATAGCCTTGTCCTTGCGAGGCTGCATCCACACAGACCAAATATGCCTCAGAATGGGTTTTGTAACGCAACAGTTTGGCACAACCAAGCACTTCTCCATCACACTCTACAACCCAAAAATTTGTGGGTGATTGGGACACCTGCCAATAATCCTTTAGCGTCAGCAGAGACAGCACTGTTAAGGCTAAGGCGTGCGAGTAAAAGCCATGCAGCGTTAGCAAGAGGAGCAATGTGCCGATCGCAAGAACGATCATCCCTAAAACCTGACGAGACAGAGGCTTTGGTTTTGTAACATAAGGAAGCTGAAGCGACTGGTGAAACTGGCTGACGAGCCGCTCGACAACGCGGCGATCGCCTGCTTGAGCCGGACGGGTAAGACATTGAGGTCTTTCGGAAAAAGGTTGAGTCATAGAAAAACAACGGTAAAAACCAAATCACCTGTTTAAAGTCGTTAAAGTAGGAAGATTGAATCGGCAATCCCTTTCAGGGTGCCCAAGGTTTTATTGAGAGGCACAGCGAGCACTATGGTTGCAACTTCATTATTCCCACACCCTGTTGATACATCCCGTATTCGCGCTGCCATTCAAGCGTTGCAGCCAGAGCTTGTTGAGTGGCGCAGACAGCTACACCAAAAGCCTGAGCTAGGGTTTCGTGAGCAATTGACCGCCGCCTTTATTGCTCAAGAATTAGACGAATGGGGCATTGAGCACCAAACAGGGATCGCGCAAACGGGCATTGTCGCCATCATTCAGGGCGATCGGTCTGGTGGTGTGCTGGGTATTCGTGCGGATATGGATGCACTCCCGATCCAGGAAGAAAACGATGTGCCTTACAAATCTCAGCATGATGGTGTGATGCACGCTTGCGGTCACGATGGGCACGTGACGATTGCCCTCGGCACTGCTTACTACCTGTCGCAACACCGGGACTTTGCTGGCACGGTCAAAATCATCTTCCAGCCTGCTGAAGAAGGACCCGGCGGCGCGAAACCAATGATTGAAGCGGGTGTCCTTAAAAATCCAGATGTGGATGCCATCATTGGCTTGCATTTGTGGAACAACCTACCACTGGGCACGATCGGCGTTCGTAGTGGTGCGCTGATGGCAGCGGTAGAGCTATTTAATTGCACCATTATTGGTAAAGGCGGACATGGTGCCATTCCCCAACAAACGATCGACTCGATTGTGGTGGCATCGCAAGTTGTCACCGCGCTACAAACGATCGTGGCACGGAATGTAGACCCGACCGAATCAGCCGTGGTGACAGTGGGTAAACTCAACGCTGGCACTGCTCATAATGTCATTGCAGCCACCGCCAAGATGAGTGGCACCGTGCGGTACTTCAATCCTCAGTTTGACGGCTTTTTTAAGCAGCGAATCGAACAAGTTGTCAGCGGCATCTGCCAGAGCCACGGTGCTAGCTATGAGTTGGAGTACTACAGCTTGTATCCACCTGTGATCAACGATGAGCGCATTGCCAACCTGGTACGATCGATTGCTGAAACGGTCATCGAATCGCCGCTCGGTATTGTGCCCGAATGCCAAACAATGGGGGGTGAAGATATGTCGTTCTTCCTTCAAGAAGTTCCCGGTTGTTATTTCTTCCTCGGTTCTGCAAACGCCGATCGCGATCTGGCATATCCGCATCACCATCCCCGATTTAACTTCGACGAAACAGCGTTGGGAATGGGCGTTGAAATTTTTGTTCGCTGCGTTGAGCAGTACTGCCGCTAAGGTTAGTTGTGGTGTGGTTAAGAACGTCGAAAGAATCAATCCCTCCTTCTGCTGTCAACCTCTTCCTGACTCGAAATAACGTTCCGTTTTTTGGTTTTGCAAAGGCTTGATACGGATTGCATGAACTGTTTGAAGAAGGCTGGATTTACTTACACAAGACCATCTAAGAATTGTTGTAACTGCGGCTGCTCTGGATTAATGCCTAAGGTAGCGGCTTTTTCTAAAACAGCTTTGCGACTTAATTTTTGCTGCGTGGCGAAGGTGATTAAGGCAGCGGCACTAGCTCGTCCACCAGCACCACAATGAAAAAACACGGGAGTTGGTAATAGCTCAACGGCTGCAAGCACTGCTGCTGTCAGATCGGCATTCGCTTCTGTGGGTTGCAGTGGCACATTGACATATTGCAGACCAACATTTTCAGCCTGTTGTTGTTCATCCACTAACGCGCCCACTTCATTAGATGAACGTAGATTTACCACTGATTTAAAGCCTTGATCCGCAAGCTGTTTCAGGTCTACTGGGGTCGGTTGCCCTCCGGCTGAAAACTCATCGCTGATTTTTTAACATCCGTCATACAATACTCCTAAATCACGATTGACTTACCGATCTTTTTGCTTGACGGCATCATAGCAAAACTTGCTTTGTCAGTGTAGAGTGGCGTGATCGAAGTTTAGTAGTCGTACGGTTGATCACTGGCAGTCGAAGGAGAGCATTCGTGTTAGAGGCGGAGGATGTGCAACAGGAACCAGAGTCAGTCGCTTATGCCACGTTGTCAGCTTCACAACAGCACCAGCGTTTAACAGAACTGGCAACAGTATTTTTGCGCCTGGGTACGATCGCCTTTGGTGGTCCAGCAGCTCATATTGCCATGATGGATGAAGTGGTGGTGAAGCAGCGGCAGTGGGTGAGCCGAGAAAAGCTTTTGGATTTGCTTGGAGTCACAAACCTACTTCCTGGTCCTAGCTCGACTGAACTCGCGATTCATATTGGTTATGAACGAGCCGGATGGCGTGGTTTATTCATTGCAGGAAGCTGTTTTATTTTGCCTGCGATGCTGATTGTCTGGGGATTGGCAGCGCTCTACGTTCGGTACCAAGCCGTTCCTCAACTCCAATGGCTGTTGTATGGGATTAAACCTGTCATGATAGCGATCGTGCTTCAGGCACTTTGGAATCTGGGTCAAAAAGCAGCAAAAGATGTGCCGACTATCCTTGCTGGGCTGGCAGCAGTTGCCGGTTATTTTGCTGGCTTAAATGAAGTGCTGCTGCTGTTGCTTTTGGGGCTTGCGGTCATGCTGGCGAAGTGGCAGCGACACAGTACGACCATTGGCGCGTTTTTACTACCCTTTTCTGGGGTTTTGTCACAGACTGGGGGCACCACGATCGCCACTGCCTCCGTCGGTTGGGTCAGTGTCTTTTTGTTTTTTCTTAAAATTGGGTGTGTGCTGTATGGTAGCGGCTATGTGTTGTTAGCGTTTCTACAGCAAGATTTAGTAGAGCGCAATCAGTGGTTAACGTCTCAGCAACTTTTAGATGCTGTAGCGATCGGGCAATTAACACCGGGTCCTATATTTACTACTGCTACCTTTATTGGCTATTTACTGGCTGGCAATGCTGGAGCGATCGCGAGCACCCTTGGCATTTTTTTGCCAGCTTTTTTGCTGGTTTGGTTGGTAAACCCTTTTGTGCCAAAGCTGCGTCAATCACGCTGGGCAAGTGGCTTTCTGGATGGTGTGAATGCTGCCTCACTTGGACTTATGGCAGGGGTTGCTTATACTCTGGGACAAACTACCTTAACTGATGGACTAACCGTCGTTTTGGCAATGTTGAGCGCGATCGCAGTTTTTCGCTTTAGGGTTAATTCTGCCTGGTTAGTGCTGGCAGGTGGAGCGATTGGTCTTGCCTCTTACATCCTGGGCGCTAGCTGAAGCATCCTCCTTACAGATGGAAGGGTGCGATCGCTCAGATCCATGCTGCTTCCAGGCTCACCATCACTCACTCTGCTACTAAATCGCCACATTCAGGCAAACCCATCACACGACGATAATGCGCTTCGACGGTGTGGATTGTTTGGTAGTGGGGCTTGCTGGCGGTCTGACTGTTAAAGGCCGTTTGTGCAAAATCGTTTGCATTGACCGTTTGCAAGGTGCCACCAGCGACCACTCTCTGTCCACGCACCCAGACGCTATCGACCACACCGTTGGGTCTACCGAGAACGAGCAGCTTCACCGGATCAGTGCGCGGCAGCAGAGACAGATTTTTGAGATCATACAACACCAGGTCAGCCTGCTTACCCACCGTGAGGGAACCAACTTGGTCGGCTAAATTGACCCCTGTGAAACCACCGATCGCAGCCATTTCAACAGCTTTGTGGGGCGTAATCCAGTGCTTGTAATCTAGATCGGTGACGTTATGGAGTAGGGAACCAAGCTTGATCGCTTCGAGCAAATCTTGACCATCATTGCTGGCGGCTCCATCACAACCAAACGTAACGTTGACTCCAGCTTGCAGATACTTCAGCACGGGCGCAATGCCGCTGCCCAGACGCAGGTTGCTGGGGGCATTGTGTACAACGGTTGACTTGGTTTCTGCCAGAATTGCTATATCTGAGTCCTCTAGCCAAATGGAATGGGCAAGCGACGTACGGTGATCCAAAAAGCCAAGCTGCTGGAGATGTTTAACGCCGCTGCCACCGTAGCGCTCCTGTGCCAGCATTTTTTGTGCTTTTGTTTCGAGCAGGTGCGAATGACGGCAAAGATTATGGCGATCGCTCAGGTCTCGACACCCCTCAAACAGTGCATCCGAACAGCGATGAAAGCCTGTGGGTCCCACTGCAATCTGAATGCCCGCGTCTGGTTCGTGAAATTGAGCGACGATCGCTTCTATCAGTGCCAGAATTTCAGTGGTGGATTGATGAAAAGGCTTGTGGGGCAGTGTTTTTAGCCCTTCAGGATAACCTCCTACAAAGGGCAAATCTTGAATCAACGGTGCAATAAAGGCACGAATGCCAATTTCTTTGTAGGCACGGACGGCGGCAGCCACGCTTTCGAGTTCGTGTCCCGCAATGAGATACAGATGATCCATTACGCAGGTGCCACCCGACATAAGGGTGTTGATGGCGGTGCCTAAAGCACCCAGGTATGCCTGCTCTATTTGTGTTGGCGATGTATCAAAGACATCTGCTAGCCATAGCTCTAGAGGCAGTTGGGGAATCAATCCGCGCTGCCAGAATTGGGGTGAATGGGTATGCCCATTGACGAAGCCGGGCAGCAACAGCTTGTTTTCAGCATTGATCGCCGTTCCCACTATTGGCAAACTGGCTCCGATCGCCGCGATGCGATCGTCCTCAATTTGCACATCGACCGTAGTGTAGCTGTCCTTAACAGGAATGAGAGCAGAACGAAGGGTATAAGTCACAAGCAATCCTAGCGACGTTGCTCGGTTTCTCCATGCGTTGCAAGGCAGCGAGCTTATGCCGGTCTAGAATACCAGGTTTGGCGGCTGTTATATGTAGCTTTGTAACCATTCTGGCAGCTAGCGCTGTGAGGCAGCTTGCTCAAACAAAACTGCTCTTGTAGGCTTCAGGATGCCTGTGTTTCAACCGATCGTTCAAAGTGTTCAAAAGCTGATAGTGAGCTTTTCAATACCAATGCAAGCTGTAAAATAGCGATCGAACTATAGATGCTAGACTCGGAGACAAAGAGCGGTTCAAGCTTTCGTAAGCTATGTTCGCAAAATTCACTTTAGTGTATGGGTGTTAACTATGGTCTTTTGGGGTGATCACACAGGTGAGCCAAGCTCTTACAGAGGTTGGAAAGTGCTAGCAGACACAAGCAAAATCAACACACCATCGGAGCTTGATAAATTCTGTAAAAAGCTATTTCAGTGGCTGCAAGTGCATATGGCTGTGGATACTGTCACCCTCCTGCTGCCAGACTCAGGCAACCAGGATCTAACCGTGCGGTCTACTATTGGGCTAGAAGAAGAGATAAGCCAACAAATTTTTATTCCGATCGGGAAAGGTTTTGCAGGTAATATTGCTGAAAACAAATTACCAGTAGTTGTTGAAAACTTAGCAGCAGTAGAAGTTGTTAGCCCAGTTTTGCGAAACAAAGGTTTGCAATCTATGGTTGGGGTGCCGTTGCAGCTTGTACATAGCGTTGTAGGCGTGCTGCACGTTGGCACGTTTCAGCCTCGCAAATTTAATGAACGAGATATTCAGCAGCTACAGCTAGTTGTTAACCTGCTTCAACCAGTTATAGCTAACGCAGGAGTTTATAATTTTGACCAACGTTACTATAGCCAAGCAGCCTGTAATAGTTGGAAAGGTAAATATTACCAGCTCGTTAAAATGCTTCTCGGTAGTAAGCAAGCCCAATCATTACAATACGACATTAGTTATTGAGCGGTCGCATAACTTTTGAATGGTAAAAGATGTAAAGGCGATCACACAACGGTAGTATTTCAAAAAGATTAACGTTAGATTTTCTGCTAGCAACTCCATCTAACAGAATATTGCTTATGTTAAATGCTTATAAATATAGGAACTGTTGCTGTCATTCAAAGCTAGCTAACAGTGGAAGAATCGTTATTCCAGCTTGTGCTTAGGAGTCCATAGGAACGAGAGAATAAGCGTTGCAGACTAGAACTGAACGGTGATGTTTGCCAAATCTAGTCCAGCGATGTGGCTCGGTCATAGAAGCATAATACTTAATTTCTGTTGTGTTCAAAATTTTTCTTGGCTTCGCGTCCTTCTATATTCGAGGTGCCTTAAAGTAGGTATAGCATCTAGCTAATTAGTAAGCTGCATCCACATACAAGTATGGACATATGGATCACTTAGTCAGTTCGATTAGGAAAGGGCTGACTGAGCAAAACTGGTACGCATCTCTCGGTTTAGCGCTAACCTTACCTGACATTTGTGGATTTCTTGAGTCACCAACGTTCGGTTCTAAGCAACGATATGTTGCATGGTGTAATCGCTTTCTTGTGCCCAAGTACACAAGTTCGGTTGGTGCTGGGGCTTTTAAACACGTATTCCTTAGCGGAGAGGACTGCTATGCGCTGCGATGCGCGTTTCTCCATGAAGGTACTAATGAAATAGTCCGCCAACGCGCTCGGCAGGCGCTCGAATCGTTCTTCTTCACCACCCCTCCACCACCTGGTGGCAATTCCGCTCACTGTAAGTAAAGGAACTCAAGGCTTCAGTTGCAGGTCGATAACTTCTGCAATGATGTTTGTGATAGCGTTGAGGCTTGGAATGACACAGTGAAGGACGATACAGATCTTCAGCAGCGAATGGGCGAGCTCCTGATAATCTGGCAGTCTGACGGAACAGTTCGTTTGTAGCGCACTTATTGGCATCGTTCCTTGTCGTCTTATAGTTCCACTTTTGTCGTCAATTTCGTGCCAGCGATGCTCCCGTAACAACTGTGTGGTTTGAGCAATCCACGCATCAAAGTCTGCCAAATATGAGTCACTCATTATTTGATGCCTGCTCTAAACACAGCATGACAGCGAGATCGCTACACTTTCATCATAAAACCGATGCACTCCGACAACTAGCTTTCGATCGCCAATACCTTCACCAAAAACGCCCATTTATCGGCACTTTCTTCGATGATTTTGGCGGTGGGTTTGCCTGCGCCGTGTCCTGCCTTCGTTTCAATGCGGATCATGACGGGTGCATCGCCTTTGTGAGCGGCTTGGAGGGCAGCGGCAAATTTGAAGCTGTGGGCAGGCACCACGCGATCGTCGTGGTCGGCAGTGGTAATCAGCGTCGCGGGATAGGCTGTGCCTGCTTTGAGGTTGTGCAGGGGCGAGTAGGCGTAGAGTGCTTTGAATTCGTCGGCATTTTCGGGTGTGCCGTATTCCGAGATCCATGCCCAGCCGATCGTAAATTTGTGGAATCGCAGCATATCCATCACGCCAACGGCTGGTAGCGCCGCACCAAAGAGTTCAGGGCGTTGCGTCATGCAGGCACCGACGAGTAAGCCACCGTTACTGCCGCCTGCGATCGCCAGCTTTTGGGGAGACGTGTATTTGTGGTCAATCAGCCATTCCGCCGCAGCAATGAAATCATCAAACACGTTCTGCTTTTTCAGCTTGGTGCCTGCCTGATGCCAGTCTTCGCCATATTCGCCACCACCGCGCAGGCTCGGTTCTGCAAGAATGCCGCCCATCTCTAACCAAACCAGTGTGCTGACGGAGAAACTGGGTGTGAGAGAAACCCCAAAGCCCCCATAGCCATAAAGGAAGGTGGGATTCGTCCCATCCAGCACCAGTCCTTTTTTGTGGACGATGAACATGGGAATTTGCGTGCCGTCTTTGCTGGAGTAAAAGACTTGTTTCGTTTCGTAGTCGTCAGGGTTGAAATCTACGTTTGGTTGGCGAAACACGTGGCTTTCGTTTTTCACCAGGTCGTAACGGTAGATCGTGGCTGGTGTGGTGAAACTGGTGAAGCTGTAGAAGGTTTCGGTATCGTAGCGTTTGCCGCCAAAGCCACCGACCGAGCCAAGCCCAGGAAACTCAACGTCGCGTATGGGAGTGCCGTTCAGGTCAAAGAGCTTTACCTGACTATGCGCATCTTTTAGGTAGGAGGCAACGAACTGGTTGTTGAGAATGCCTACGCCTTCGAGCGTTTCTGCTGCTTGAGGAATAACTTCTTGCCAGTGGGCACGATCGGGATTGGTGGTATCGATCGCCACCACACGACTGCGCGGTGCCTCTAGATCGGTGCTAAACCAGAAGCGATCGCCATCATTGTCGATGAAACTATAGCTAGCTTCAAAGGTGCTGATGAGTTCGACGATCGGTGCATTGGCGATCGTCAAATCCTTGTAGAACACCAGATTGCGCGGATCGGTGCCTAGCCAAACGGAGATGATGAGAAAACGCCCATCTTCACTCACACCACCACCAAAGCCCCAGTCTTTCTGGTCAGGACGTTCATAAATGAGAGTATCATCGCTCTGCGGTGTGCCGAGACGATGGTAATAAAGCTTCTGGTAATAGTTAACGGCTTCAAGCTTAGACTTTTCGTCTGGTTCGTCGTAGCGAGAGTAGAAAAAGCCCTTGCCATCATGCGTCCAGGAGGCACCAGAGAATTTCACCCACTGCACGCGATCGTCTGTATCCGTTCCGGTTTCCACCGCTCGCACTTTCCACTCTTGCCAGTCGGAGCCAGATGTGGACAGCCCATAGGCGAGGTGCTGCCCATCTTCGCTGATGGAGAGTCCCGATAGCGCCACGGTGCCATCTTCCGAAAGGGTATTGGGGTCAAGCAAGACAACAGGTTCATCCTCCAGAGCCTTTAGCGTGTAGAGGACGCTCTGGTTTTGCAAACCATCATTTTTGAAATAGAAATAACGTTCACCCTGTTTAAAGGGAATGCCGTACTTTTCGTAGTTCCACAGTTGGGTGAGGCGTTGTTTGAGGCGATCGCGCGCTGGAATCGTTTCCAGTAACCCAAACGTTAGCTTGTTCTCTGCCTCAATCCAGGCTTTTGTCTCGTCAGAATCCGGATCTTCAAGCCAGCGATACGGGTCGGCAACCTGCGTACCATGGTAGTCGTCAACCTGATTTGCCTGATGGGGCTGAGGATAGACGAATGTTTGGCTAGAGAATTGGTTGGGTTCTGTCATGGCGGCGGATATGGAGCAACTTTGTCCATAGTGACAGATCAGAACGAAAAGGGCGATCGCACCAACCAGCAAAACGCGCTTTTTTACAGATAAATGCATAGACACTTTCTGGACGATCGCGACAAGCTGTGTCGTTAACCAAGCCTAGCAAAGCACAACCAGATCCCTGACTTCTTGAAGAAGCCGGGGATCTAAGTAAAGACATTGAGTTGTAGTTAGCGGACTCTTACCTGCGTTTGCAGTTGGGCATCCACCAGGTTCAAATATGCCTGATCACTTACGGCTGTCACTGGTAGCAATTGGGCATTGACGGCACCTTGTACCACTTCTTTGGCACCAATCTGACCCAGCGTATACGCCGAAGCCAAGCCTAAGTAGCCCGGAATCCCTTGTGACTTGAGCCCACCGCGTTGCGCGATCGTCACAAGGTCAGAGGGTGCGATGCGATTGTTCGCAATACTGACGGCAGGATAGGGATTATAAGCCGTTGGATCAGCGTTTGCAGTCGAAACCATAGCAGTACAGAGCGTGAGTGTGGTTAAACCAGCAAGAATGAAGCGTTTCATGGTCAACCTCCCAATAGTGGTTAGAACTAAGATTATCGGCGTTCGTTTAGTGGCTACCTGAACTGTCGATGAATTTATTATTGTACTGCAAACTGTTTAATGTCAAACAATTATTGACATCCTTGCAGACGATCAGGCACCCTATTGCTTAACCTGCTATCACTGCCTTCTCATGGCTCACCCAACGCTGGAACTGATCAATGCTCGTCTGCCTGGCTATGAAGGGCTACAGCGGCTTGCGATCGAGCAGCACACAATTCAAGCGATCGCGCCTATGAGTGCAGCCACTTACTTGCCGTCGCTGGATGTACAGCAAGTGGATGTGGCAGGCGATTGGCTTTCCCTGGGCGGCATCGACCTGCAAATTAACGGCGCACTTGGGCTAGCATTTCCCGATCTCAGTGACGACAATAGCGACAAACTCGATGCCATCAGCCAGTTCCTCTGGCAGCAAGGCGTTGATGGCTTTCTACCCACGATCGTCACCACCTCAATTGAAAACATCCAGCGATCGCTCGCCCTTCTTTCCTCCCACTCCCCACGCCCTACTCCCCGCTCCCCCATTTCCCGAATCCTCGGCGTTCACCTCGAAGGTCCTTGCCTCAACCCTGACAAACGGGGCGCACATCCCGCCGAATATTTGCTGCCACTGACGATCGACACTATTAAACGCCTTCTTGGTGACTATGCCAGCGTTGTCAAAGTAATGACCCTCGCGCCCGAATTGGACCCAACAGGCAGGGTAATTCCTTACTTGCGATCGCTGGGTATTACCGTTAGTCTGGGGCATTCTCAAGCAACGGCAAGTCAGGCACAGCAAGCGTTTGACCAGGGCGCGACGATGGTGACACATGCTTTCAACGCCATGCCGGGACTTCACCATCGGGAACCAGGACTATTAGGTGCGGCGATCGTTCATCCCCAGGTGTATTGTGGTCTTATTGCCGATGGTCAGCACGTTTCGCCGATCATGATGGATCTTTTGCTGCGAGCCAGTCAGTACGATCGTGGTGTTTTTCTGGTCAGTGATGCGCTCTCACCGCTGGGCTTACCTGATGGCATTTATCCCTGGGACACCCGCCAGATTGAAGTCAAAAACGGTACGGCTCGCTTGCCGGATGGCACCTTATCGGGAACGACTTTATCGCTGTTGGTAGGGGCACAAAACCTGGTGAAGGGAGGCATTTGTGATGTTGAAACAGCGATCGCCCTTGCTACTATTGCGCCTCGTCGAGCGATCGGCTTGCCAACGAATCTGATCGGGCAGACTGCTAATCTGCTCCAGTGGCACCAGTCAGACTGTGGCGAACTTTCATGGCAGCGACTTTAAGGAGATTTCTAGCAAACAAAATACCCGTAGGGGCAGGTTTGATACCAGCGTGGTCAGTTATTCGCAAAGCTTCTGGCAAAACCTGCCCCCGACAAGCGGTACTAGAGTAAGGCTCTGCAACTACCCGTTCAAAAAAAAGGTGCAAGAAGTTTTAGCTTCCTACACCGTTGAACTCAAGGGCTACTTGATGTTTAGAGAATGAATAAAAAAGTGCGACGTAAGGATTAAACCAGATGCCGAGCTAATTGTGTGACCAGGCAAATTCGTGCCTCAGCTTGCCTAACCCGCGATCGCGGTCAACCGCTTATAGTGGCGGCTACTCTGCGTGAGACGACGATGTCGATGCAGTCAGGGGGCGGATATTTACAATCTTGCCACCCAGACGAGTAATGCGACGCATCTCGTCATTCATGCGACTGTAGGGCACCTGAAGCAGGATAGTGCTGCTGTTACGAACCGGATAGCTCTGGTTCTGCGTTTGTGAGTTCTGCCGTAAGCCTTCGACTTCATAGATAAAAACGCGATTGTCCGCATTTGAAACAGACGCGTTAATTAAGGTGGGCTGTCCCGACATGGTGCTTCTTTCTCCTAATGAATGAGTCAAATTACTAACGTGCAGCAACAACAGGGAAGGGTGCGTTGGGTTGAGTCTTAAGCATTTTTGACCCATTCAACGCACCTTGGCCAAACACTATTGCGCGAGGGTAACGCTGGCGACTCTTCCCCCCAGCTTGTTGATTTGCTGGAGTGTACTTGTCAGTTGCTCGTAGGGGACAATAAACTCTTTGTTACTACGGCGGACTTTGGGATAGCGAGGTAGGTTAATACCTGCAACCTCAATCCGGTAGAGCCGAGATGTAGCCCCCTGCGAGGATCTACCAAACGATCGACTGGGTGCTGTGCCCTGCTTCGATGGTTGGTAAGCCCACCCTTCACCACTACCAGATGGAGCCGTGATGTGAGATGCACTATTTCTCGCTAGATCGGTTGCCAGCCGAGAATCAGGACCGCCAAGCTGGGCGCGATCGCTATTGGCATAGCCACGGTACAGGCGGAACATACGGGTAAAGCCGACTGTTCTTTGACCCACACCTGTTGTCACCAAATCACGGTAGTAGGGCACAACGGCTTCACCAAAATAGGTGGTGTATTCTTCAGAGTCGATGTAAGAATCGATATCTGCTTCAAAGCCTTCATTTTGGTAGCGATCAAGATGCTCAATCACTTCAGATTCATCATAAGGAGCGCGTCCCAGTAGATGCTTGAAGTTCAATTCAATCACTCGTGTTTGAAAGTGGGGGTATAGAAACTTCGTTTTGTAGAGTTCTGATTTAGCCACTGCTCGGACAAAGTCCCGCACGGTCAGTTGACCATTCATAAGCAACGACTCTAAGCCAGTCAGACGTTCCGACTGCATCAAATAATCGTTTCCCAAGACCTGCCGATAGATTGCCTGAATAATTGTCTTGGCTTCGTCCGCAGTCCAGCTTGCACGCAATTCAACTGGGCGTGTTTCATTAAAAGCAGCGGTTCCTAGACGAGAGGCTGCGGTTGTAATTGGCACGATGACGCTCCTTAATGCTTTGGTACTATGAAAAATTGGGTAGATGAGCCGATGGGTTAATGGGGAAACCCACTCATCCACGTACTGGCTCTCCTACCCATCCACTTTTCTATCAATCCTTTCTACCGATTCACGTCTTTCAAGTTACGCGATCGTTAGACTCACAACTTTGCTACCCCGCTGGTTAAGCCGTTGCAAAGTGGGTGAGAGTTGATCGTAAGTGACGAGGCAGGCGCTCACGCTACGCCGGATCTGGGGAGCCCGTCCCCGATTAGCCTGTGTAAAGCGCACCCGGTATAGCTGACCGCGATCGTCGCCTGCCGCCCCTGCCAAACCCCGACCAAAGGACGCTGTTTGAATAGGTGTAGCCTGATTACGTGCGAGATCTTGGGTTAACCAGGCAGACTTGTTTTTGCCTTGAGCGCGATCGCTATTGGCATAACCCCGGTAAACCTGAAACATCCGGCTGAAGCCTACCGTTTTTTGTCCCTGCTGTGTAGCAAAGCCCCGGTAATAGGGGACGATCGCTTCTCCAAAATTGGTTTGATATTCTGGTGAATCAAGATAGGAGTTGATCTCAGCCTCATAGCCTTTTTGAGTGTAGAGATCAACGTGGTAGGCAATCTCTGCTTCATCATAGGGCGCACGACCCAGTAGATGTTTATAATTCAACTCAATAAAGCGAACCTGAGGCGTGGAGTAAAAAAACTTTTGTCGATATAACTCCGACTGTGCTAAAAGACGCACAAAATCTCGAACCCGAATGTCACCCTGACGCAACAGTGATTCGGCGCTAGTCAAGCGTTCGCTCTGCATCAAGTGATCATTGCCAAACACCTGCCGATAAGCAGCGCGAATGACGGCTTGCACATCTTCTTCTGTCCAATTTGCCCGTAGTTCTGTTGGTACGTTTCCTACAAATGGCTCGATTCCTAACTGTCTAGCTACCAAACTAGTCATGACTTCTCCTTAATTTCAATGAAATTTTAAGCAGAAAAATCATGCCCAGAACCCCAAAAACTGTTCATGCCAGACCCCTAGCAGTAACAATCTTTCGTTGTTCTGGGCAGCAAGAAACTAGCTCAGTGCATTGATAGCGTAGTCAATGTAGGAATTTGCTTCAACAGCAGGATCACCACTCAGACCGTGGTTTGCCCGCACGTGCTTCAGCGCTTCAACATACCAGCTTGGGGACAAGTCAAAGGTGCGGTTGATTTCTGCCAAGCCACCGATCAAATACTCATCTAGAGGGCCTGTACCACCTGCAATGAGGCAGTAGGTGATGATGCGGAGGTAGTAGCCGATGTCTCGGACGCACTTTGCCTTACCGCGAGCATCAGATGCGTAGTTAGGACCCTGCATTTGGGTGGTGTAGGGAAACTTTTGGTACACTGCATTCGCTGCACCTTCAGCCAAGCTCTGTGCCTTGCTGCTCAATGCTTTTGCAGCATCAAGACTGGCAGCCGCTTGACGGAAGCGTCCAAAAGCGACTTGGATTTCGGTAGAGCTAAGAAACCGTCCTTGAGAATCGGCGGTTGCGACGGCTTCGGTTAAAGGGGTTTTCATGCTGAATTCTTCCTCTTCAATGATTTTGCAAGTTGACGTTAAAAGAAGGGTGCCATCCATCATGTGTCTTGTACAACGTGACCCATGACTAATGACGAGTGGTTAAAGCATTAACCGACGGCAGCAGCAGCTTGATCAAAGTAGCTGCCCAATTCAGACATCAGAGCACTGCAATCGCCACGAGTAACGTTGTTGGGGTCGTTGGCAAGCGCGATCGCAGCTTCTTTCATTTTTTGCACACCAGCTGCAACGGAACCACCAGGAACGCCTAGCGCTTGGTAGGTTTCGCGCAAACCATTGAGGCAGCGATCGTTGAGTACGCTAGCATCGCCAGTAAACACAGCGTAGGTCACGTAACGCAGGATGATTTCCATGTCACGCAAGCAAGCTGCCATGCGACGGTTGGTGTAAGCATTGCCACCGGGTTGAATCAATTGGGGCTGCTCTTCAAACAAGGAGCGGGCTGCATTTGCAACGATCGTGGATGCGTTGCCAGTAATGCGGTTAACAACATCCATGCGCTTGGTACCAGCATCGACCATAGCCTTCAAGGCATCGATTTCAGCATTGCTAGCGTAAGCGCCACGAGTATCTGCTTGAGAGACTACTTTTGTAAAAGCGTCGAGCATTTCAGCTTCTCCTAGTATTTTTGACATTAAAAACACAAATTCTTAAAGCCTTACTGTCTGCAAACCTATCCCCCACAATTGAGCAACGAAACTGTCAGGCTGAAGAAACAAGCTCTCTTTTGCACATAAACCTTGCGTGTTTATAAACAAAGTTGATGCAACAAAATTCAGAAGTAATTCTAATAGAGCTGCCTGGTTGCAGCCAACCAACGGTGCGTCAATCAACACGGTGAATATCGCAAAACAGTCTTCCAAAATCCATGCGTAGTCTAACCCAATTCATTCAAGTATTCCTCGAATTTTTAAGGTGGGTTTAAAGAACGTTTTAAAGGTTTTTTCTACCGCTCAAAACGGTTTAAGTAGACCATCAAACCAATGAAATGGTATGCAATGAATTTTTAGGAAGGCGAACCTTAATTCAGCTAAGAATCAACGGTTGCTGTGCTTCTTGAACTTGACATTGATTAAAGCAAGCCTAATGTGCAAAATTTGTGCAAAATTAAAACGAGTGTTCGTATAAGCGGTTACAAAATATTAAGAAGCGCTGCATCCCTTGTGTGTCAAGGCTTCTAGATTCTTTGCTTTCTTAGTTTATCTGAGCTTATTGTTACTTTTGTTTACACTTGTTCAAATAACTAAATGTAAAAGGTGGAGCTGGCGATCGCCAGATGTTGCTACCCACCTCTACTAGTTAGGTTTCAGCCTCGTTTCTGTAGATAGTGCTGCTGACTGCAAACTACTGTGTTAGCGAGAAAGAAGGAACAAGGCGATTCAGCTTAATTTGCATATGCCATTGACGATCAAGCAGGACGCACGATCTCACCTTGCTCTTTGTCCTGGTTTCCAGGTCATGGCGCTCGCGTGAAAGGCATTGGCGAGACATCAACCACTCTCTTGCTCGTCAAACTCTAGCGGTATCCTGACGGTGAAGGTTGTCCAGCCATCGGCACTGGAAGCCTCAACGACTCCTCGAAGCGGCTCAATCAGTCGCTTGACGAGTGCCAGACCTAACCCTGTACCCCGGTGCTGCCAGGGATTAAGGCTGGGAATGCGATAAAACTTGTCGAACACTCGGTTTAGCTCGTCAGCCGCAATTTCAACTCCAGAATTGCTGACGCTAATCTGAATGTGCGATCGCGCCAGAGTGGATGATCGCTCCACCGCTTGCAGCGACACAACAATGGTTTCGCCTGCTGGAGTGTATTTACAAGCATTTTGCAACAGTTCGTTAAAAATGCGTTCCAGATAGGAATAATCGGTTGTTAAGGGAGGCAGAGGCATTGCCACACGAGTTTCCAGACGTTGCTGCTGGCTGCTAAGACGATCGACAAAAGGCGCTAAAAGCGGAGCCAGCCAGACTTGAAGATCCCGTGTGCTGGGGTTGAGCGGTTCAGCCTGGTGCTCCAAACGAGATAGATCGAGCAGGTCGTCGATTAACATGGTTTCGCGCTGACATTCGTCACGCAAGACCTGAACGTAGCGGGCTGCACGTTGAAAAGACTCTGGCTGCAACACTAGTGAAGATGGATCTGCAGCATTGCGTGATCGCCCGTCCTCGGTTTGCAACAGCACAACTTCTAGCATTTGAATCGCCATTCTGATACTGGACATTGGTGTACGCAGTTCGTGCGAAACGGTGCTCACAAAGTCGTCTTTGAGCTGATTGAGCCGTTCCAGTTCATCGACTTGCGCTTGTGCTGCTTGATAGAGACGTGACTGCCGCAGGGCGATCGCACACTGATTGGCAACCTGCTGCACCAGGCGGACTTCCTGCTCCGAAAAAACGTAACCCGCATAGTTGACGAGTCGCAAATCTCCTAACACAGACTGATCATCAACGATAGGACACGCTAACCGTACTACGTGTTCTTGAATCGGTCGCGCATCCACATTACAGTACTGAAAATGCTGTCCCTCTAGTAGCTGCTGGTAAACTTCTGGAAACTGCGACATGGGAATTAGGCGACCTTGAAGGCTCTCTACCGCCGTCGTATATTCGTAGCGCACATTCACTGCGCGCTGAGGTAGATCGTAAACAGCTACGCTACATCGGCTTATAGCCAGTGTGACAGCGAGTTCTTCTACGACTGCCCGTAAAATTTGGTCTTCGTCCAGGCTGTCACGCACCCGCTCAGCAATCCGCTTTAACGTCGCTTCAAAGCTAAAGGCTTGCTGCAAGAGGAGAGTGCGTTCTTGCACCTGTTCTTCCAAACGGGCATTGAGTTGCTGCACTTGCTGATAAAGCTGCGACTGTTGAATGGCGATCGCCAACTGATCCCCAACGGCACGGGTGAGCTCAATTTGCCAGTCTTGCCAGACAAAGGGTTCTGGTCCATGAATCAGTGTGATGTTGCCCCAGACGGCACCGTTCATCTGCAAGGGCACTGCCAGCCATGCTCCCGGAAACGTTTGCGCTAGAATTTGAGTCATTTCATGAGCGATCGTGCTGGCATCATCGAGCCGCACAATTTCCAGTTGTTTTAACCGTGCCGTAATGGGATTGCCCTCATCAGGAATTTCTAGCCCCACTACATCTAAGCCAACGGGTGCAACATCTGGGCTTTGGCGATAGCTAGCTTGATGGACCCAAACACCTTGCTCTGGTAAATATTGCAAAATGTTTGCTTGTTCAACCTGAAGCAAACTTCCCATTTCCATAACAGCTGTTTGGAAAATTGTCGTGAGATCTAGTGAGTTGCGAATTGCCTGAATGACTCGACTCAGCGCTTGTTCTTGCCTTGCCTGCTGCTGCGTTTGCTGATAGAGGTAGCTTTGGTGGATGGCGACCGCAACCTGAGCCGACAGCTTTTTGAGTAGGTCAATCTCTAACTCATCCCACTGGCGGGGTGCCGCACATTGCTGCACCGCTAGTAAGCCCCACAGATGCCCTAGCCCATCTTCATTCCGGTTCACTTGGCTTGGAGGCAGCAGCACTGGAATAACTAGATTTGCTTTTACCTGAAATTGCCTGAGTAGACCAACATAGCACTCAGCTAACCCCGCATTTTCTAGATCATCAATGCTACTAATGTTGCCGTTTGCATAAGGGATCAAACAGTCCGCCATCGCCAAACAGGGGTCAAAAAGGCGTCGCCCCAGCATGGGAATCCAGCCATCTCCGACTGATTCCACAATGACAAAGCCACTCCAATCTGGCTCGAACCGATAAATGATCACGCGATCAGTCTGGAGCAGTTGGCGTACCTCTGTAACCGTTGTGTTGAGAATCTCATCCAACTCAAGCGACTGACGTACCCGTTGCGCGATCGCTACTAGTAGGCGCTCTCGTTCAGCCTGCTGACGCAAAAGGGCTTCTGCCCGCTTGTACTCCGTGATGTCGCGACTGACACATAGCAAAAAGTCGACGCTGCCATCCTGGCTGAACTCCGGCACAATCCGCGCTTGATAAACTTTTAAGCCAGAGGGGGTCGAAAACTGAAACTCAGTAATTTGTTCTTGCTTCGTATCTAGCACGGCTTGCAGCGTCTCACGCCAAGATTCCACTAACTCGGTGGGCATTCCCATCTCGGCGTTGGTGCGTCCAATAAAGGCTTCTACAGCAATGCCAGTTGCCACCTCGACTGCAGGATTAATGTAAACGTGGCGAAACTCCCGATCAAAGCGCACCACAATATCGGGAGAGTTTTCCACCAGTGCCCTAAATTCTTCCTGGCGACGGTGTAAGAGCGCTTCGGCTTGCCGCCGTTCGGTTACATCTTGAAAAATCAAGACACCACCTGTAATTTCACCCTTGTCATTGCGAATGGGTGCAGCCGTGTCACCGATCGCTCGTTCTAAGCCATTCTTCGTTTGCAGCAAACAATGCTCAGAGATACTGACACTGGCTCCCTGACGGATTGCCTGCAAAAGCGGGTTTTCGATCGTTTCTCGTGTCTCTGCATGGATTAGACGCAATACCAATTCAGCAGAGGCACCTAATGCTTCTGACTGCTGCCAGCCAGTAAGGTGCTCTGCAACTGCATTCATAAACGTGATGCAGCCATACTCATCGGTAGCGATCGTGCCATCACCAATACTGGCTAACGTCGTTGCCAACCATTGTTCGGCTTGCTCAAGCTGTTGCTCCAATTGGTAGCGACGCAGCGCAATATTGATAGTTGTATACAGCCCAACCTGATTAAAGGGCTTAACGAGATAGCCAAAGGGCTCCGTAGCCACCGCACGCTGAAGTGTTTGGTCTTCGGCATTTGCTGTGAGGTAGATGATAGGAATGCCCAACTGCTCATGAATTTGAGTCGCGGCAGCAATGCCATCCAGCCCACCCTCAAGCGAAATATCCATAAGAACGAGATCAGGTTGTGTTTCGGCTGCCAGTCGAACGGCTTCCGTTCCTGATGTCACACTTCCTACAACCGTATGTTCCGAATGCTCCAAAAAAGCTCGAATCATTAAGGCAGCCACAATCTCATCTTCAACAATTAAAATTCTTGCCATACGTGAGGCTGCTACTCCTGGCAGACAGAGCAAACTAAGACAACACCATTCTCATCCCGCACCGAACTAAAGGGAATCAGAAGAAATGATGATCTTTGGACTTGACACCACTTCTTGATCCAGAGCGTAGAGACCTTAATGCTTGCTGGTGTAAAGAGAACTAGCGTGTTTTTTGTTTGGTAAAACTAGAGGATCACTTTCATCAGCTATCTCTCCTTGTTTCGCGATCGCACAGCGATTCTAGAAAGCTAGTGATGAACATCATTGTTGAAAGCATTGGTCTAGCAGTTAAGAGCGACCGGACTTACAATCTCCTTTAAGCAAGCACGGCGAGAACAGAATAAATTACGAAAACGCTATGATAGCAAATCTTGATCAGGCTACCTGATGCCTTGTTGAAGCAGTCTGATCAATCAAAACTGACTTGATTACTGCGGGTACAGGGTCAGCCAGTCCTCGTTGAAGGCTTTAGAAACCGATTCAGTCGTTTTGGGTACTAGAGGCGAGAGTGGGCAATTGCTTTTTGTTAAGGGGAATACACTCCCAAGACTTGAGCTAGCCCTAGAGACGCTCCATGAGGTGTCACTCCGTCAAATTACTGAGTACAGCAACGCTAACTGCACCAGCCTTCTCTTAAAATGCGTAAACCATAACAGGCAGTTCCTTGAGACAACGCTAAAAATCAAGGCGCTTGATGTTGAGCCATTCTGAGTTGAGCCATTCTGAATTGAGTCATTCTGACCGCCGATCAGTTTAGCTAAATACTGACGTTGAAGCCTCACTACTGGCGCTTAAACCCATACGCTAAATCGATCTAAGAGGTTGTTTGAAAGGGTCTGGCGGTCAAAACCGCGACGACACCAATAAAGTCCGCTGACACGGACTATCAAAGGCAAGGGTTTGACAACCTGCGGCGGCAGTTTATAGCCTGTTAGGCATGGCTACGCTAGCCTCTCTGTAGCTGGGACTTTAGTTGCCAAAACTACAAGCATCTGGACTGAGGCTTTTGGCATGGGCAGCTAGATACGAATCATTCAGCCAAAAGTCTCACTCCTGTCCATCATCCTGAAGCGATAGGTATAGGTGTACCTAGCGCCACAGGTGACAATTTTTGAGTCAGGTAGAATAGCGGCAGTCGCGCCCTGCCTTTCGGTTTGCCACTTTCAATTCTTATAGGAGACATCTATGAACCATCGGGAGATTAAAAAAGAATCTAACCTTTTATACAAAGCTGTCTTACCGTTATTGGAAAAAGGAGGCAACTTTGAGCGGTTAGTCTTAACCGATTTGGCAAAGATTTTGCAAATCTGTGGGCGCAGTCATGGCGAACTAACATCCAATGAGTTACTCGCTTTTCTAGTTGTCTTTGCGTTGATTAAGCGGGATACAGAAAAGCTGCATATTGCGATCGACTTGTGGGATACCTCCAGTGAAGTGAGGCGAAACACTGAGAAAGAGATGCTAAGACTGCTCCTGGAATTAACCAATAGCACAAACCAGAGTGAGCAATTAGCGCTACCATCGGTTTTGAACAAGTTTGATGAAGAAAAAGGTGCTAATTATTTAGATAAAGTTGTTAACGCGCTTTACCGCTTTGCTCAAGTCATTGTTAAAGCAGATGGCAAAGTGACAATGCAAGAAATGGAAGCATTATCCCAGATCTGGCAATTGCTGCATTCTTACAATAGTTCTGAAACGTACGCTCAAGCGATCGCTCCTGAAAACTTCTCGCTACCCGTTCAGAATGTTGACGATGTATTAGCTGAACTGAACAAGTTAGTGGGCATGGAGAACATTAAAACTGAAGTGAGAACGCTGACCAATTTTCTGCGGGTGCAGCAAGCTCGAGCGCAGCGCGGCATGGCAAAAACACCTACCTCACTTCATGCTGTCTTCTCTGGACCACCGGGAACTGGGAAAACAACGGTCGCTCGCTTGATGGGGAAAATCTTTAAAGAGCTAGGCTTTTTGGCAAAAGGTCATCTAGTAGAAACCGATCGTGCTGGTATGGTTGCCTCTCACATTGGTGGTACAGCGGAGAAGGTTGATGCACTGGTTAAATCTGCGTTAGATGGTGTACTGTTTATCGATGAAGCCTATGCCTTGAAACCACTCAATTCAACCCAGGATTTTGGGCAAGAGGCGATCGATGTGCTGATTAAGCGTATGGAAGATTACCGCAATCGGTTAGTTGTCATCGTTGCTGGTTATACAGACGAAATGGTAACGTTTGTGGAATCTAATCCGGGTCTAAAATCACGCTTTAATCGTTACTTTTACTTTAAAGATTACACACCAGACGAACTCGTTGCCATTTTCAATAAACTTTGTAAAGATAGCCATTTTAAGCCGACTGAGGCTGCTAATCAAACGCTCCGTGCTTTACTTAATACGCTCTACGATCGCCGTGATCGAACGTTTGGCAATGCTCGACTGGTGCGAAATTTGTTTGAGAAAACTATTGAACAACAAGCAAACCGACTCGCTGTTATTTCAACACTGACAGATGAAGTGCTGACAACAATACAGCCAGAAGATATCCCGCTGCTGGAGGTCTTACTGCCACGGCAAAGCGATCGCGAACCGACCAGGCAAGAGGCGATTAATCTGAATGCAACGTCAGTACTCGATGAACCGCTGCCTCAAGATGGCATTCAGCAGCTAACCACGCTGATTAACCAGGCACTACAGCCAGATGGTATTACCGCTAAAGCGAACCTGAAGGATCATAGTTTGCAGATTTTGTTTGAAGCAGAAACAGCGCCTAGCGAACAACAAATGGTTGACTTCGTAAACGAAATGCTGCCGCGCCTGAAGCCCAGTTTTATTACGCAGGTGCAGCTGTATGGTCGCCAACCAGGAGCTGAGTTTCCCGCCTGGAGTCAAGAGTTAACGGTATAACTGTTGCCGACTTCCATAATTAGAATTAGCCAAAACTTTCAACCGCGTAGTAAGAATTGCCATAGCTACTGTCAATGAAAATAAGGCTGCTGTCATCGCTCCCTAGTTCTCGGCTGCTAACAATGCCACGATTGAGAATATGAATAAGCTGCTGAGGCGTAAAGGATTCCAGCTCAACTACGTTGCCTGCTTCCAACCAGGTAATCTCATCTTCTGATAAGCTCGATCGCACCTCAGGAGACATTTGTTTCGCTGCTTCAACCGCATCGGCTGTATTTTGAATAAACATAGACTTGCTAGGAAAAACTTGCCGTGGCAATAAGCCTACGTCAAAGATTTCAACACTGCTATTTTGAAACCATTTAGCACTGCTTCTTAGTTGATGAACCAAGCCTACACCTCTAGCACTGCAATCATGAAAGGCGTACACTTTTAGTTCAGGATTGCGGCGCAACATTCCCATAGTAGTGTCAAAAATGCTCTGCGGATAACCTGTAATGCTAAGAATCGCGCAATTATTTTCAAAATGAAAATTATTGGCAATCAAAATTTGGGCGATCGCAGCACTGCTACAAACAACTAGGCGATCGAAGCTATATGCAGTGACATCTGAATTGACAGTAGCAGGCGTTCGGTCTTCACGAGCAGGCGGCAGCATATTCGTTGCAGAACCATTGATTTGCTGCCAGCGATCGAGCCATCCCTGAAAGAGAGCAGCATCAACTATTAGCTGCTGATGAATCAACATTTGACGACTCTGCCGCCTGCCATAGTAAAACGACCCAACGCCTAAAAAAACACTAATAGCAAAAAGCGGAAAAGAGTTGCCTATAATGCTGACACCTATTCCAGCCGCTAAGATAACGCCTCCAATAATTTGCAGTGCTTTCGCACTACTCTGACGTGCCCTATTGCTTGTTTTTCTAGATTGGCTGGTAGAAGCCAAAATGACAATAGCAACAAGGCTAATAGCAATTGCAGGGAGGGATGCCATTAAGACACTAACCGTATGAGTAAAGAGATTAGAACCCACCACCAGCGTCATAAATGTGGTTACTACAAGGTAGAGAAGCAAACAGCCTTTAGCAGACAACAAATTCTTGGTTCGTAGTCGTTTGTCAAAAAAGTATAAAAACTGTTTGGGTGTGAAAAAGAGCGTATTGTTTGCTGAAAGATCGGCGATCGCTTTGGCGAACATGGGGTCTGTCACTTTAACTGTTCCCATTGCCGTTGGTTCAAAGGCAAACGGATGCTGACAATTTTTGCAGCGACCTTGATTGTCGGTTCGATCTTTTAATGTATTGTCAGTGCTACAGCGAATACATTTCATAATGTTCTATCAGTTAGAAATTAACTATAGCGATCCTATCTAGATTGTGAGAAAGGATTCCAGTGGAATCCTTTCTCACAAAGTCTCTCAATCTCACAACTGATTTAGGACTGCTATAGGAAGTAGAAGGGTTAATTAAATACGGCTTCTAAATAATTTACCCCTAACTACTCACATAGTCGGCATTAAACGCTAATCAGACCTGTTTGTCTAATTTACAACGTTATCTCAGAAAGTTCTCAGGTTGTCCTCATCTTGAGCCTTTAACGTCAGCGGATACTGCAACAAATGGCAAAGCCGCTAATGGTGTGCCTTGTTTATGCTTCAGTTGTAAAAAACGTTACGGGCAAAGTGATGATTAGCTCTCAGCCTGCTGCTAGGCTTTCTCCTCAACTGCTTTTGCAACGTGTTTCTCGTGGTCAGCTTGCTAATGCCGTGATGTTGGGTGGTGTGGCTTTAGCTGAGGCGATCGTAGCGGCATGGTTTGCTAAAGAAGGGACAACCAGCCAGATTTTTCAACATTTAAACCAGTTGCAGGAACAGTCACCGATGGGGATAGAAGCGCCCATGATAGTTGAGGGCTACCTACTGTTTTAGGCGGTTGCGCTCTTATTGGTAGCATTGGTAATCATGCAGGTCGCCCCACGTCCAGCCCACTAGTCAAGAACTTTAGTGATCAGTATTCTGGCTGTGCTAACAATGCGTTATTTACTCTGGCAATCGCTCTCAACGCTTAACCTCAGTACTTGGCTCAATGGCGTTTTTAGCCTGGGGCTATTTTTTCTAGAGTTGACCATACCAGTAGTCGTATCATTCAACTTATTTTGCTGTTACAGGTACGCGGTTCGCGTAGTGATCCGATAGTAGTTGCCAACCTGAAGCCGATCGACCATCTGAGGCAGTACTTAGTGGCGTGTTCACCCCCACTGTTGATATTGTCATTCCCACCTATCACCCGGGGCAGTGGAAAAGCCGTTGTGCTCTAGGAGAATTACGATCGCCGTGGCTACGCTTCAGAATCCTGTTTAAATCACAGGTGTTGTTTGATCGCAACATCAATAGCAGTGTTGTTGCAGTCTCTAAGGGATAACTCAATTCAATCTGGCGTAGGAGAAAGGATCGATCGCCTTGAAGGATCTCCTACAAATAGGCTGAAAAGCCTTTTCAGAGCCTCATTGCATTACCTATACCGTTTTTACAGCATAATTAAATAGATCGTTACCTTAATTTCGGATGCGAACAAAGCCGCCCGCAATGCCCTCTGCCGAATTACGCAGTTTAACATTGGGTGAGATTTCAACCGTGCAAGGAAGCTGAGTTGCCCAACATAAAATACTCTGAATTGGAGAAAAATACGTAATATCGTTGACTTGTTTCTTCTCAAAGGAAATCCTCTGAATTTGCGGAGGCAACAATAATTGAGATGAGTCAATGCTGGCGTAGCTTGTAATGATTGCAGCGATTAAAGAAAGACAGATAATAGGCATAAATCTGTAGAGATTTCGCAAAGGGAACTGTGAGCTTAACCGCTCAACAACCCTATTAAAGGCATCCTCAAAATTATTTTGAAAGTAGATTGCCATGCCTAAAGCAGGTAAAAGAACGAGGTAGGGGATTGCAAACCTGAAGAAAGGGGATTGCAGTATGATGAATACGATTCCTAAAACTGCTATTAATATCACCCAAAGCGGCTCAGAGAAGCGGTCCATTTTTACTTTTCTTGCAAGGTAGATTGCAGGAAAGATTGAGAATAAAACTAAGAAAGCCATGAATTGCCTTTGGATGGAGGAGTTAAACCAGCGCCAAAATGACCAGAGCCAAGGATGGATACCAGATGGCGGTGAGTCTGCCCAAGTTATTACGCCATGCGTCCCATTAGCTGTCTGTTTAATTTCTTCCAGGGCTGGCGACCAGGGTAAATCGAGACAGAACAAAGAAGATGGATAAATTGGACACCCGGACGTAATGGCTCCAGAAATGAGCATCGGGGCGATCGCTACTGTGATTACTACGCCTGCGACCAAAAATCGTCGTGGTTTAAACCCTCTAATAAAAATAAAAAATAAGCTAGAGATTAATAAAACTGGCAAAGCGGTCAGTTTTACGGTTACGGCTCCTGCTGCTAAGAATAGCGGAATTACTTCAGGTTCGATCGCTCTTTCGCTACTTGTTGGAGAAAGCTCTTTACGAGTAGAGAGTCCTAAAATTGACCAGACCGTAACCTCTACAAGAAAAATGACCGGAATATCTGGAGAGGGCGAGACTAAAATGGTTGCTAACGAACTTACCAACATTAAGGCTGGTAAAAGTATGAGTGAGCAAGCTACCATAAACCAATCACTTAAGTAGGCTTTACGCTTCAAACAGTGCGTTAAGCAAATGAAGAATTGTAAGGTGGCAATGAGGAAAACAAAGCCGTTGGTAACTGCGCTAACGCGGGCATCAAAAATTTCAGCATTGAGAGGTGCAGCAAAGGCAAACCAGGATGAGGTGAAGCCGAAGTTGGGAAATAGTAAGGCTACACCCGGAACAGTGCCAAACTTCTCTAGCCATTGAATCACTTGGTAATGGTAGTACCCTGTGTCGTACCAGGTAACTTGACGAGTCATTAGAGATGCGATCGCGATCGCCAAAGCCAAGAAGCCAAAAATTTTCTTTCTCGATACCTTTGGTCTTAACGCCACCAGTTCTGTTCGAGTGCGTTTTGACAACAATGCTATCAAACAAAAGCTTCCTGCAACGCCTGCTCCTACAAGTGGAGATAAAGGAAGAATGAGAGCGGTTGCTAAGAGCGCGATCGCTAGTGTGACAGTTCCTACCCACACAGAGACGATCAGACGATCGCCAGCTCGTGTTAAATAGCTGACCTGAAAGACATTGAGCAACCCAATGCCGATTAAGTAGCCAGTAGCAAGTAGAACAATCCAAACAATAACGAAATAGCTCATTATTTCCTCTGAAGGGCTTTATTGAGACAACATTCTCTATTCAGTTGGATCGAAGTTGGGCAAGTTTAATGAGTGTGATATCTAAAGCAAATTTAGAACATTGCCTGGTAACTGTACTGAAAGTACTAAGACGTTCTTTCTACAATACCTGGAGCGTTCATCCGGAAGATTTTGCCGAACTTCACTCAAAGTACAGAGGCTTGTTCAAGATTTTTGTTTTTAGTGGAAATACTGAGGAAAGCTTCAACCACTTTGGTCAAGTGTGTCATCTTTAGTGCACTGGTGCATTGATTTATTTGCTCTCAACCTAATGATCAGTTCACCCAAATCAGTCCCTATCAGGACTTTTCAGAGCGAATCATGCTTTTACTTTTTGGCGCTGACTACAACTAGGAGCGGCTCGAATAAGCGTCCAGGTTGCTTAAGTCGAACACCCCTGCTTCGTTGATGAAAATTGTGAAGTTCATCCGGATAGCCTCACTAAGCTTGCGAATAAGTTAAAGCGTTCTCCATTAGGACGCACTGGGTTTTATTCCATCTACGGTGGGTTCCCCTTTGTTCTGGGTCGTCTGCTTCACTGGCAAAACTAGTATTAATCAAGAATGATAGTAAGGACTATGAATGTCTTGAAAAGAAGCCTTGTCTTAGCAACATAGAGTAACTCAATCATTGGTATTCATGAATTATCCTTGTGAGAAACAATCTTTACCATTAGTCTCTGTTATTATCCCTGCTTACAATGCTGAACAGTTTGTGGAGCGAACACTAAACTCTGTTTTGAACCAAACTTATCAGAAACTTGAAGTAATTGTTATTGATGACGGTTCTCACGATCGCACAGCCGAAATTGTCAGCGAGATTGCTCATCGGGACGATCGCGTTATTCTATTACATCAACCCAATTCAGGCGTTGCTGCTGCTCGCAATCTAGGAATTCAGCATTCTAGAGGAGAATTCATTGCACCGATCGATGCCGATGATCTTTGGCATCCTGAAAATATTGCAAAGCAGGTGCATTGTTTTGCTAATTCTAACTCTAATGTAGGCTTAGTATATTCATGGTCTTTAGACATTGATGAACATGATTTGCCAACTGGAGAAACTCATGCTGCCCAAGTTGAGGGAAATGTCTATTTAACTCTGCTTTGCCACTATTTTTTAGCAAACGCAAGTGCTTCACTCATTCGTCGAAACTGCTTACAGAAAGTTGGGAGCTATAACTGCCAGTTCAAAAAGCAGAATGCTCAGGGCTGCGAAGATTGGGATTTTTATTTGCGGGTTGCAGAACAATTTGAGTTTCGCTCTGTACCTGAGTTCCTGGTTGGCTATCGCAAAATTCAGCATAGTATGTCTTGCAACTACAGCTCCATGGCAAGTTCTCATACGTTAATGCTGCAACTAATTCGGTCAAGGCATCCAGAGATCCCTGCTCTCATTTACCGTCTGTCAAGCAGTAGTTTTTATATGTATCTAGCACGGCAAAGCGAACAACAGGGTGACTATCAAAGTACACTGTCTTGGCTACAAAAAGCTTTAGAGACCGATTGGCTAATTTCCTCTTTAAGAACTGAGCTGTATACACTATCAATTAAGGTCTTTTTGAGGTCCAAATTTCAAGCTGTCACTTCTTCATCCAAGTTGAGCTATCACTTTTCTAAGCAGTTAAAGAGGGAAAATGGTAGGTCTAGTAGTGACGAAAAACTAACTTTTAATTTCAACCCAAAGAAGCTGAATCAATCTAAATCTACTTTAGAGATTCTATTGCACAAATTTTTATCGATCTTGGCTTTAAAGCTAAGAGTAAAAAATCAAAAGTTTCAGAATCGTCTGAGCTATAAAAAAGTTTTATAGAGGTAGAAATGGCAACAGCTGTTCTTGATCTTGATTTACAGAAGCTTCCATCAGTCATTGCTGGGTTAGAACGTTATAACAAAGCACTTGCTTTAATTCGCCTAAATGGGAAGCCGATCGGTAAAGCCTATTTATCAGTTTTTGACGGAAAGATTGATGGGGCTGAACTACGAGCTGCCGTGCTAAGTAGTATGGGTTCAAATCTTGAAACAGCCTGGCTCCATCACTACTTAAATTGGGATAGCATTGAGAGCAAAAACTTTATCCCTCCTAAAGCGACGATAGCCGTTTGTACGCGCGATCGACCTGAGGATGCCCGACGCTGCCTTGATGCACTAATGCGCTTACCTGACGATGGGCAAGAGGTCCTGATAGTTGATAACTGCCCATCAACAGATGAGACACAACGGATTGTAGAGAGCTACAGTCGCGTACGCTATGTACGTGAGGATCGCCCTGGGCTTAATAATGCCCGAAATCGTGCCTTGCAAGAAGCGGCTCACGAAGTCATTGCTTTCACAGACGACGACGCAGTTCCGGATTCAAACTGGCTGCGATCACTCCTGAGAAACTTCCATGATCCAATGGTCATGTGTATAACAGGTTTAACAATGCCATTAGAACTAGAAACCGAAGCGCAGGAGTGGTTTGAGCGGTACTGTCCTTTCGGAAAAGGCTTTGAGCGAGTTGTTTTCAGAGGAGATAGACAAAATCCTATTGCAACAGGGCGAGTGGGGGCAGGAGCTAACATGGCTGTACGTCGCAGCTTACTTGAGTTGGTTGGTTCCTTTGATGAACATTTAGACGCGGGAACACCAACCTGCTCAGGTGGAGATCACGAAATGTTCGCCCGAATTCTGATGACGGGTTATCAGATTGTGTATGACCCAACGGCACTAAGTTGGCATCGACATCGACGTACCTGGGAAGAACTACGGCGAGCGCTCTACGGTTATGGAGTTGGAGTTTACGCTTATTGGACTCGGATACTTCTAGTTGAAAGAGATCCAAGCATGTTTCCGATCGCTCTAGCTTGGTTCCATCAAGATCAACTACCTTATCTAGTAGGTGCCCTCTTTAAAAGACCTGGCAGCATTCCTTTAGATCTCATCGTTGCAGAATTACACGGTTGTCTTGTAGGTCCTTGGGCTTACTTTTCTTCACGGCAAAGATCAAAGAGTTATCAATCATGAATAGTATGAAGCCATTTACTAGCGTAATTATTCCTACACATAACCGTGTTGCTGCTCTCAAGCGTAGTCTTGATGCTCTGAAGGCTCAAAGCTATCCACTTCAACAGATAGAAGTTATTGTTGTAGCCGATGGTTGTACGGATGGAACTGTAGAGATGCTCCGCAGCTATGAGGCGCCCTTTGCTCTTCAAATTGTTGAGCAGTCTGGACAAGGTGCAGCAACAGCCAGGAACCAAGGAGCAGCTCATGCAAAGGGAACATTGTTACTCTTTCTAGATGATGATATTGAACCAACTCCTTACTTAGTTGAAGCTCATGCTAGTGCTCATCAGAATCAATTAAGTCATGTTGTAATTGGCTACTTACCCCCAGTCCTGCAAAACCAGACAGGATTCTTTCGTGCAAAGCTACGAGGTTGGTGGGAAGCAATGTTTTGTCCAATGAGGCAGTATGGACATCGTTTTAGCTACCGCAACCTTCTGAGCGGTAATTTCTCCTTGCAAGCAGAGTTGTTCAATCAAGTTGGTGGCTTTGATGCATCCTTTAAGTGTCATGAGGATTATGAATTGGGTGTGCGCTTAATTCAAGCAGGTGCCAACTTTACCTTTGATGAAAATGCCTTAGGATATCACCACGAAATTACTGATCTTGACCGATCGCTTCAACGGAAATATCAGGAAGGAAAAGCGAGTGTGCAGCTTGGACGCAAATATCCTGAATTAATCTCTACGTTTCCTGTTTTGTACTTGTTTAAATCTCGATCCCCCCTCTTTCAAAGCATCTTGCTCATTCTCATTTTTCAGTTTCCAATCGTGAGTGATTGGATAGTGACTAGCTTCCGAGGCTGGCTGAATGTGCTGGAATATATGCGAATGCATGGTTCTTGGCATCGATTGCTAGACCAGCTACTCGGCTACTGGTTCATGCGGGGAGTTGCTGATGTTTTAAATACCCAGGTAGCTCTCGCTCAGTTCTTAGAGCTTGAGCCAATTGCCGCAACACAAGAAGAGCCTGAGATCGAGGTTGACCTTAAGGAAGGACTAGTTGCAGCAGAACAAGTATTGGATACCTACCGTCCCACGAGTATTCGTATTTTCTACGGTCATCAACCTGTAGGTCACGTTCCCCTAGCTCCTGGACGTGAGCGTCTGCGTGGGGAACATCTTCGACCCTTTTTAGCAACTACTTTAGCTTCTTCCCTATTATCAGCAATTGCACTAGAGAAAGCTACGGATGCACTTGGTCTAAAGGACTTCTCTGCTAAACCCGTTACCTTCTCCCAAGAAACGGTGTATGTGAACTAGGGTGTTAACGTTCAAAATTCTAGAGAATCTTCCATCTTTGGAGAAGATAAGTACGACAGCCTGTGAATTTTAGGATTCTACAGTTCCTCATCAACAAGTACTTTAATAGTTAGATTCTGCATAATCTTGCCATCTCGTGAATTGGCACAATATATTTCATTGATTAGGATAATTGGAATGCTCAGAAGTTCATTAGTTTACTTGTTTCAACAACGTTGTGCCGCACGTTTAAAGCTGAATGCCAGGGAAACGAGGATTGAAAAGGCATAACTATGAAAGCATTAAGTTTTCCATTTTCTAAGCGGCAACTAGCGCAAAGGTTTGACATACTACGTGAACTTGTTGATCGCGATATGAAGCTACTCTATAAGCGATCGACGTTGGGAATTGCCTGGACATTAATTAACCCATTGCTCCAGCTCATCGTCTTTGCATTTGTCTTTCAGGTGGTGCTTCCAACTAGCATCTCTCGCTATGCCTCCTTTACATTTACTGGGTTGCTAGTGTGGAATTGGTTTCAGTCCTCGCTTTATCAAGCAACTGGGGTAATTATTGGCAACCGCTCTCTCATCAGGCAGCCTGGTTTTCCCATCGCTATCTTGCCTGTAGTTGTTACAGCAACTGGATTAATTCACTTCTTGTTAGCACTTCCCGTTTTGATTATCTTTCTGCTCATTGATGGCATTGAGCTAAAGCCTGTAATTCTGTTTCTACCGCTTTTGCAGGCACTTCAATTTATGCTGACCGTCAGTCTTACCTATGTACTGGCAGCCCTGAACGTTACCTTTCGGGACACACAGCATACATTAGGGATTGTGCTCACCCTCCTGTTTTATGTCACGCCGATCTTTTACGACATCAAGCATCTATCAGCTAACTATCAATTCTTCTACAATCTCAATCCAATGGTGCATATTGTTTCAGCTTACCGAGCTATTTTATTAGAAGGCGTGGCACCGAATTGGGTACCCTTACTCATCATCGCAATAGTCATGATGGTTTGTTTACCTATCGGTCTACAGTTTTTTCGACAGCAGAGCGATCGCTTTGTGGAGGAACTGTAAATGACTGAGTCAATTGTTGTCCAGCGATTAGGAAAGCGATTCTCTCAATATCATTGCGATCGACCCAATACTATTATGGAGGCGGCGCTCTCCGGTTGGAGACGGTTGAAACCAGTGGAACACTTCTGGGCTTTGCGCGATGTCAGTTTCATGGTTGCTCCAGGAAAAATGTTAGGGATTATTGGTAGAAATGGGGCGGGGAAATCTACTCTACTGCGGTTAATTGGCGGTGTTGGGCGTCCTGACGAGGGAAAAGTTAGGCTCAAGGGGCGGGTTGGAGCATTGCTTGATCTGGGTGCAGGTCTTCATTATGACTTGACGGGACGGGAAAACGTTTTTGTTTGCGGTGTAGTCGCAGGTCTCACTCGTCGAGAAGTAGCGCAGTGCTTTGGCTCTATTGTTGAGTTTGCTGAGTTAGCAGAGTTTATTGATAATCCAGTTCGGACTTACAGTACTGGAATGCAGATGCGGCTTGCGTTTGCTGTTGCAGTTCATACTCAACCGCAAGTGTTGCTAGTTGATGAATTTCTTTCCGTTGGCGATCTCTCTTTTCAATCGAAATGTTTGGAACGAATTGCCCAACTGAAGGAGCAAGGTTGTGCCATTATCTACATCTCTCACAGTGTTGAACAGGTTCAGGAACTTTGTGACCAAGTGCTATGGTTACGGAAGGGACAAGTTGTTGCTCAGGGTGAACCAGAGGTGGTCGTTGGACAGTATCTTGCTGAGATGCGATCAGAAACTCAGGAGCGTACTCCGTTGCGCCCGCCACAACTGACAAAAGCAGGAATAGAACTGCGAGTCAATGAAAATCGCTTTGGTTCTTTAGAGGTCGAAATTACTAATGTACGGCTTTTGCCTGCTTCAAAACTTCATAGTGGTGATGCATTAAGCATCGAAATTGAATATTTATCACCTCAGCTAATTCATGCACCAAATTTTGGTGTCAGTATCAGCAATGAGGATGGCGAAGTCTGTTTTGACACTAACATCTCTGCTAGAGAATTAGCACTTCCCTCTATTCAAGGGCAGGGCAAAATCACGCTTCGTCTTGATCGTCTTGATCTTTCAGGTGGACAGTACTTTGTCGATGTTGGCATCTACGAAACACAGTGGGATTATGCCTATGACTATCATTGGCATGCTTACTCCTTGGTAATTGACTCAATGATTCAAAAAAGAGGATTACTGTGTCCACCCCATCGTTGGGAAATCAGTAAAGCACAAATGACGATGCTCAAAAGATTGTAGTTCTGCTTTTCATCAATTACTCAAATAACATCGCTATTTTACTCTAGAGAATTAAACACTTGCAAGTTAGAACGTCTAACTAAACGATTCAATATGGCGAAAGTATCTGTTATTATCCCTGCTCATAATGCAGAAGAGACGATCGCTGAAACACTGCAATCGTTGCTTGCTCAAACTCTTTTAGATTGGGAAGCAATTGTGGTAGATGATGCTTCTGTTGATCGAACCATTGAAGTTGCTAAAAACTTGGTTTCACAAGATTCTCGCATCCAAGTAGTTAGTCAATCTAACATGGGTGTTAGTGTAGCCCGAAATACAGGTATCCAATTAGCGCAGTCTGACTGGTTACTGTTCTTGGATGCAGATGATTGGATTGCACCGGAGCATTTAGAAAAAATGCTCTGTGTGTTGGAGGCTGATCCAGACTTAGATGCAGTTCATTGTGGTTGGGCGCTGGTTGCTCCAGATGGAATCACCATCAGTCAGGGGTTTTGCCCTCAAACAAACAATTTGTTCGCTTTATTTGCCCGTAAGTGTGCTTTTGTAATCCATGCTTGCATCATTCGGAAAGCGCTGGTTGAAACTGTCGGACTGTTTGATTCCTCCTTAAAAGCTTGTGAAGACTGGGATTTATGGCAACGAGTAGCACGGACAGGTGCAGATTTCGGAGCCATTTCTGAAGTTTTGGCATTTTATCGTGCTCGACCCGATTCAGCTTCAAGAGATAGTGATCAGTTTTGTAGGGATGGTTTGCGGGTCATCACTCAAGGACATGCACCTGATTCACGTGTACCAAATCCTCGTCTCACTAATGCAAACGGTCAGTCAGTCAGTCAGCTTTTGGCTGCCAAGTCTTACTTGGTCATTTGGGCAGCGGGTCTATCATTAGGATGTACTAGAGATGCACGGTATTTACTTGATACGCTGGAAGACTGGGAACCGCAACTTCATCCTCAATACGTTGCAGAATGCCTTTTTGAATCGGCTCTACGTTCTACTTGTCAAGCACCCAATATTTGGGGAAGCCTATGGTTAAAGATTGAGCACTTTATTAATGAGTTTTTAACGGCGTTGGAAGCGCGATCGCAGGCACCTACACTAGCAAATCGTACGCAAATTATTCTAGAGCGCTTGGTTGTGGAGCATACGACAGAGCCAAGACCTATTGCGATCGGATCCACTTATGCAGTCCGGGTTGAGGTTACAGAACCGATCGCCGATATTTTCTCTCCCACATCCATTGAGCGAATTCACTGCACCATTGAACTGGAAAGAACTCCCATTGGCAAGCTTGAGCTTCCTGTTTGCGATGGATTTGTTGCAAGCTATGTGTTGAGTGATGCGATTGTGGCTGAGTATGCCTGGACAATTCTTGGAAAGTTTTTTGAACACACGATTTATTCCAAAGTTAACGATAGACAAGATTTAACAGTCCAAGAACTGCACAATCAAACAGGTTGGACAGTGTTTTTGCAAGAGCTTTGGGGTCGTCCAGAGTGGTCTGATAGGGAATTTTATGATCCTGCGGTTGTAGAGCAGTCCCGCACTCGCTGCCACAGTGACGATGGCTGGCTTGTCCTTGAAGTTAGTGAAGAGCTTCCCGACGTGGAAACCGCTCAGTCAGCGTTAAACGTAGTACTGACAGTGGGCGGTTCTGCCCTTGGCGTTGTGACAGTTCCAGTCAAGCGAAATTTCGTTTCTGCTCAGGCACTCAGGGTAGCCTTGACAACTGATAGTGGATTTGAGTTGTGTCGTGCTTGTGTACGAGAAGGATTACTAGGACAAACCATCGATAATCCTTTGTCGTTACGCGATCGCCTTGCTGAAGCAACGAAGCAGAAGCGCTTGAACAATCAATCTACGACTCAGTTTGTCCCAGTTATTCCTGATCTTCTAGACAAATCAGATTTTCCGATTGCTTACATCAAAGCTCCTGAAAACACATTGCTGCTTGGACGCAGACCAGAAGTGATGGGAACCAGTGCATCTCGACGGGCAATTCTGCCGATCGATGCAGCGACTGAACTACAAGAGGCAGCAACTGGTGCGGGGGAACCAACAACTCATCAGGTGCCATTGAATCAGCAGCTAGAACATATTGTTTACGCACCAGAGTTCATTTCACGTTCACAAAACCAGAGAAAATCATCCATTATTCATCCTGGTCAGGCTTTAGCCAGCAAAACTAAGCAAGCAAACCTGTACGATCGCAGCTACTTTGAGTCGCTGTTTGCAAAGCAAGCAGATCCCTGGAAGTACACCAACGCTTATGAGCAAACCAAGTATGAGCAAACACTCTCCCTTCTGCCACAGAAGAGAATTAAGCGAGCATTGGAGCTTGCCTGTGCTGAGGGGCATTTCACAGTTCAACTTGCTCCCCGTATCGATCATCTGATCGCTTCAGATATTTCTCAAATTGCGATCGATCGAACTGCCGAACGCTGTGCAGAGCTAGAAAATCTTGAGTTCTTGTGCCTTGATCTAGCTAAAGATCCATTGCCAGGACAGTTTGGATTGATTGTTTGTAGTGAAGTTTTGTATTACATTGGCGGACTAAAGGAACTTCGGGCTTTTGCCCAGAAAGTAGTGAATGCGCTTGAGCCTGGTGGTTACTTTTTAACTGCCCATGCCAATCTGGTTGTTGATGAACCTGATCGTACTGGCTATAACTGGGATCATCCTTTTGGTGCCAAGGTGATTGGTGAAACATTCGCTAGTACTTCTTCACTCCAGCTAGTGAAGGAATTGAAAACACCGCTTTACCGTATCCAACTCTTTCAACACCAACAGCGCTCCTGGAATCCTTTCTACCATTCGGCTCCAGAAATCATTGAGCTGCCACAGCCGACTCCCCCGCCCCGACACGTTGCTCACAAAGTTCTATGGAATGGTGGCTCTCCCCAACGCTACGACATTCCCGCCCCAGCCACCGCCCAGCTTCCAATCCTGATGTATCACCGAGTTGCACCCACAGGTTTATCTGAAATGAACCGTTGGCGAGTTACTCCGCAGGTATTCGAGGAACAACTTCGCTATCTACGCGAAACCGGGTACTACAGCATTACGTTAGAAGAGTGGCGTGTTGCGATGGCAACCAGGCAACCCTTATCAGGTCGAGCCGTACTGATTACCTTTGATGATGGGTATCTTGACTTTTTAACTTACGCTCAGCCACTGCTAAAACAATATGGCTTCTCAGTCACCGTGTTTTTAGTTGCAGATAAAATAGGGCAGTCCAACAGTTGGGACAAGTTCTATGGCGAGGATTTACCACTTCTGAACTGGCAGCAAATCCGTCAGCTTCAAGCAGAAGGGGTTGAGTTTGGCTCTCACTCTGCTAGCCATCGCCCACTTACCGGGCTATCATTTGCCGAAGTTGTGAAAGAAGGAGCACGATCGCGAGCCATTCTCCAACAAGAACTGCAAGTTCCGATTCGAGCATTTGCTTACCCCTATGGGGATTGTGATCGCGTAGTTGAACACTTAATTGGAGGTTGTGGCTATACCTTTGGACTTTCTTGTCACCCTGGTTTGAGTCATTTTAATGATGCTCTGCTGGCATTGCCTCGCATAGAGATCAAAGGCTCTGATCGGTTTCAAGACTTTGTGAAAAAACTTAGAGAGGGATAAGTCTGCTTTCTACACAACGACATTAGTTACTTGACAAATAGAAGATACTGTTCCTTGGTGAAGGATAGAGGGAAATAGATCATGATTGCCCTTTTCATCCTTAGCAAGTACTTTTTAGCGTAGGCTATCACTGCATGGGGCTGGAATATTAAGGGTACTTAGCGCTCAAGTTTACCTCCAATTGTGTCCTAACTGCCGCTGCAATTGCAATAATAGACTTCCGATCCAGCAGCTTAACGTCCCCCGGATATTTTGATTAGAGCCGAAGATGCTACTGAAACTAAAGAAAGCAGTTGATTGTCTCTACATGCATCCGCCTTATCTAATCCTCTTTCACAGCCTTGCCGTTACTTAATGAAACCAAGGGAACGGTTGAATTGGTTATCCCTTCACTTCTTCACCTCTTCACTTTCCCCGTTCCTGCTCCCTCCCTCTCCCCTTTGCTGCTCCACTAAGCGTCGATCACCACCGCTCCATTTGGGTAAGCAACACATGCGAGAGCATACCCTGCCTGCTGATCGGCGGCTGTAAGCGCCATAGGTGGAGCGTCGTATCGCACTTGCCCTTGCCGAACACGAATTTTACAGGCACCACAGGCACCAACGCGGCAAGCATGACGGATTTGAATACCTTCTTGTTCTGCAAGTTCCAAAATCGAGGCACTATCGTCTGCTTCCACCTGCCGATCTGATTGAGTGAAGTGAACAATGGGGGTTGCTTTAGCAGTAGTTGACAGTGCGTGATGTCCCTTCCCAGGATGGATAACCGTTTCCGGCTCCGATATTAAGCCTTTAGTAGCCGTTAGCTCCAGTGCCGTTGGTCGGGCTTTTTTGCCACCAAAGCTCTCTTCTTGATAGTTCTGCATAGGAAATTTCATGGACTCTAGCAAGGCACGAATGCTGTCCATGAAGCTAGCAGGTCCACAAACATAGACGGCGCGATCGAGCAAGTCAGGCACAACCATATTTAACAGTGAGTCAGAAATGCGTCCGGTCAAACCCATCCAGGCGTTACCTTGTGGTTGCTGCGTCAGTGTGACGGCTAGCTGAAAATTTGGCAGTTGGGCAGTGATGGTTTCTAGCTCAGTACGAAAAATGAGATCTGCAGGTGTGCGCGCACTATGGAGAAAGATAAGATCGCAATCGGTTAGCGTATCTTGCACCCACCGCGACATCGACATCATAGGTGTAATGCCACTGCCAGCCGAAAGCAGCAACAGCTTAGGGGGCAAATGGGGTAAACAGGTAAAATGCCCCATCGGTCCACCAATTAATTTGACGCGATCGCCCACATTGAGATGATCATGCAACCAGTTTGAAACAATGCCAGCAGGCAGATCTGACTGATCTGAAGGAGACGGTACACGCTTAATCGTCAAGCTAAGATGGTAGGGGCGGGTCGGCGATGATGAAATGGAGTACGATCGCATTACAGGCTGACCATCAATTTCGAGCGCCAGATTCACAAACTGTCCTGGCAGGTAGTTGAACAGCACAGGCGGCTCTGCAACAAAGCAGAAGGTTTTTACGTCCGGTGTTTCGTCCACAATACGGCAGCAACGGCATTGCAAATCTTCACCAGCCCATTGCTGGTCAGGCAGTGAAATAGGAGGGTGGGTCTTTAATCCATCAGCGCTACCACTATAGGAAGGAGCCGTTAACGCTTCAAGATGCAGAAACGTTTCTCCCAATTGAAGAATGTCACCTGTATGGAGTGGGCACATTTCGTTGGCAGGCACGCTTTTGCCATTGAGTAAGGAGCCAGAACTACTGCCTACATCAATGTAGTGGTAAGCATCATCAACATAAACAATTTGCCCATGGATGCGGCTAATCTCTGGACTGGGCAGCACTAAATCGCAGGCAGCGCTGCGTCCCAGCAACCATTCCATCTTTTCAGGATGCAATTGCTGTAACTGATGGCTTTGGAACTGCTGTTGCTCAAAATTAATTGACTTTAAGGTCAACATAGCGTGTAGACTCCTTTGCAAAGCGTGTGAATTGATTAAGTAGCGGTAATACCTGGAGGCTGACTGCAATTGCTAGGGATCGCTCCGATGTGCGTTTGATGGCTTTGCCTGTCTGGCGATCGTTTTTGCTAGCGTCACAGCATCATGCATCTGGACAGAAGACGGTGTGCGAGACGCTAAGAGCGATGGATGCGTGGTGGCGATCATTTCAAGCGCAGTGAAGTGGTCGGCATCTTTGAGTTTCAGGTCTTGTCGGAGTTTTTTGCAGAACTCGAAACTACCGGAACCATTTGTTGCCTTCTGTTCCAATAAATCCAGCACTACACCGATGTAGGTATGCAGCCGTAACTGTTGTGAGAAGCCCTGTAACACTTTGACTAAGGTGTAGGTTTCGTCTGGCGTTAGTTCGTCAATCGATCGTCCATCTAACAAGGTTGGATCTAGCTCAAGCTTGTGCAGTTGTTTGCGAAGGCTGATTGCCATGTGTTCACGCTCGTACTGAGCATGGGTACGCTTGATGGTGCGGTACAACCACATGGAGCCGACTACCACAATCAATGCATTGAATGCCAGCAGAGGATATAACGGCAACCGATTTAATGACGGACGTGCACCATAGGAAAAAAATGTCCAAAACGAGATCACTGTAAATAGCGTAAACACAAGATGTTGGGCGTGTTCTGCGGAAACTGGACGACCACCCCACGTCATGTAAGTGCGGCAAAGCTTCTCTAAAACCACTCCCCAGATGAACGTAATGGCAATCAAAATGCCGAAGGTGATAAACACTGCCAGCGCTTTTGGAATGGGAATGGCATAGCCGTAGAGATAGAAACCTGTGTCAAAAACATTGGCAATTTGATCTGCCTCGTGCGTCCATGCGCCTGTAAAGTAATAATCCCAGTTGCCAGCGTAGAGAAAGTAATACAAGTAGAACGCGATCACCATGCCTAAATAGCCATATTGCACCAAACGCCGACCGGGTTTACGCAACTCTGCCCAATATGTTTTCTCAGCATCAATGTCGAAACAGGATGTTTTGCAACTAACACATGCGCTACGTTCGCTGCCAGTTTGTGGATCAACTATGCGGCACATGGATTGAGTAATGGCTGGCTTTGGTGCATGATGGGTTTGACTGCCCAAGAGCGATCGTGGTCCTGTGTAAACCAGTTGCACCGGAGCCATAGGGCAAAAGTAGTGGCACCAGCTTTTGCCAGCATAGAGGTAGCCAATCAAAATGGCACAGCAAATAGTAGCAATGAGAAAGCCTGCCAGTGCCACGCGATCGGAATTGACATATAGAATACGGAGTCCTAAACCTAGAATAAACAGCCCAAATTGCACATAGAGATGGTTTCGCCCAAGCCACGAGTTTTCGCCGATCGTCACCAGTTCTCGACGCACCTCTCCCGTTAATGGATCGCGCACGTTTCGTCGCCGTTGGATACCCAAAGCACGGGGAATTTGAGACATGAAGGAAAGTGGGCAAATCCGCCGCCAGAACTCATGTCCAAGCACCAGTAAGATAAAAATTCCAGTGGGTACAATCATTGCCCACCAGATAAGCGCGCCCATCGCAAAGGGCTCTTGCGACATACAGGCATCGCGGATTTTGATGCAGCGATCGGGATCAATCCGAAAGGGACTTGCCAGATTATCTGGCTGCGTCCATAGGGGTGTCAGCGGGTCGTAGAGAAGTGAGGCAATGAGCACCAGCCAGCCAATGGTTAATAGCCAGCGGACACGGTGCATGGTTTTTTCTGGAACATTATGCAGCATTAATCTTACCTCATGTGGAAATTGTCAGTATTTAGCTGTGGAGTTGCCAACGGTGAACTTTGCCATACCAACGCAAAAAGTGCTGGCTACAGCTTTCTCCGCTTAATCCATCTCAATCCCCTTTATGAAGGGAGAAGCCGTGGACAAGGGACTCTTGCTTTGTAGCGTGTGAAACGGGAATGGGTCTAATTCCATCAATCATCTGGTTTTTGTACTATTACGTGCTTGAAACTTGAAACTTCTGTCTCCTTGCTTCCCTTAGAGAGGAACTTTGAAGGTTCCTTTTTCTAACGGAGCGGTATGATCGCACGGGGCTAGAGAGCTTTTTGCATCAGTCTGATGTATAGCCATCGCCAGACTGGTTAGAACGGGGTGCAGGGGTGGAGCCTCTGGTTAGGGCAACGTCCCATACCCCCTTCCTTCCCAATGTCCTAAGCTTTGTGACAAAAGCTATACGTTGCTTTTTCAGCGAACATTGTTAGCGTGAAGCTGCCAGACACGCAGCCGTTGATCGGCTCTCCAACTCACGAGATAGCGATGGTCAGGACTCAGTGCTACACCCAAATTTTGCCCTAGCGCACTCGACTCGCCTTGCACTAGCTGCCCTGCTTTCCGCATCCAAACTCTGAGGCTGCCGTTAGCATGCACAGTCACAATATTTTGAGCGTTGAACGAAGCCGTGATCGCATTCGCTGAATTTTTAGGAAACACTGTGGCTAATTCTTCGCGCTTTAAATCCCACAGCAACGCTTGATCTTTGCCCACGCTAAAAAGCATCTGGTCACCAACAACCTTCAACCCATCAATTGCAGCCGTATGTCCGGCAAATGTCCGTGCTAGGTTGCCCGTGTTGAGATCCCAAATTTGAATTTGGCTCAGCGATCGCGCACGATCGCTACTGGCACTGATCAGGCGATCGGAAGTTGCACCATATGCCAGTGCAGTTACTTCACCATCAGCGAGCTTCAATGACTGCATCCGAATACCTGTCTGTGCATCCCAGCGGCGGATTTTTCCTTCTTTACAACCACTGGCAATGGTGCTTCCATCAGGGCTAATGGCAACTGCTGTCACTGGCTGACGATGCCCATCAAAGGAGCGTAGAAAATGCCCAGAGACGGCATCCCACAGATAGACCGTGCCATCTTGACCACCACTGACTAACAGTTTGCTGTCCTGGCTAATATTTAGAGCGGTGACGGTAGTTGTATGCTTGGACAGCGCTTTAAGCATGGCTCCGGTTGTTAGTGACCACACACGCAAAACGTGATCTGACCCAGTGGTAACGAAGCTACGGTTATTGGGCGCAACGACTAACCGCTCAATTTCAGGCTGTACCAAAACATCACGCACCATTGTTAAATGCACGTTAGATGGATGGAAGTGCTGCCTGAGTTGGCTAAACCATAATTCGGTTTGTTGACCTTGAGCCTGAGCATACTGAATACCAACGACACCCAGTAGCACCCCTGCCACGGCTGGTACCAAACGCTTGGCTACAAAACCTTGCCAATTGGTGATGTCTGGCTGCCGAAAATATTTTTTGAGGGGCAAGGCTTGCAGGTCTGCCAACACGTCTTCTGCTTGCTGATAACGATCGCGAAAATCAATCTGCACCATACGATTGAGCAGCACAACTAAACCTGGATCGATCGCCGACTCAGGTAAATGACGCTGCCAATCCAGTTGTCCCGAAACAAGGTCGCGTTGAAACTGACGTGGATGTGCTCCGGTAAGCAAATGAATCACTAAAATACCCAGCGCATACAAATCACTATTGAGCTGGGCTTCGCCAGCATACTGCTCATCTGGCATATAATCTGGCGTACCGATCGCCAACGGACGCTCATCACTGGTAGAAGTCTCTGTTGCTTCCGGAAGCTGACAAGCTGCACCAAAATCAATCAGCACTAGCTTTCCATCTCGCTGGCGACGAATGACATTACTCGGCGTAATATCACGATGGATCACACGATGAGCATGAAGATACGTCAGGATAGATAGCAACTCTGACAGCATCTTAATTGCTGCCTGTGTTGTCAAGCGCTTACCGCGAGCAAGCCACTTGCTTAAGCTTTCTCCCTCAATATATTCCTGGATTAGGTAGGATTGATCGTGTTCATGGCTGTAAGCCAATAGGGTTGGGATTTGAGTGTGATGTTGCCCCAGCGTTTCTAAGAGCCGCGCTTCAGTCTCAAACAACTGCTGTGCGGTCTCTAGTGACAGTGTGTTGCCGGATGACAGTTGCAGTGCTTTGACAACACATAAAGGATGATGGGGAAGGTATTTGTCGCGAGCCAGATATGTTTCACTGAACCCGCCTACCCCCAATTTTTCCAGGATGAGATAGCGTCCAGTCAAGAGTTGACCAATCATGCAAATTCAACCTTTTGTGAGATGAGGTCTACACTATTGCCCTTAGGGGTAGCGGACTCTTTGACGACCTTACAGCAACTTTCAAAGGGGTAACTACGGTTTTAATGGAAGGGCTAAGGCGTGAAAGAGTGTAGCCTCTGCTAGTGGAAACGTTCATGACAGACGTTTCTGTGGAATTGCAAAATCAAGCATTGTTGCTTGTAAGGATGATTTACCTCATCCCCAGCCTTTCTTCCAAGAAGGACGCTAAACTCTAGTCCCCTCACCTGTTTCTGCAATAACCCTCACCAATTCAGCATTAGAACGTTTGCAATTAGCAAGACACTCCAGCTGATCGCGTTTTACCTTCAAAGAAAGATGGCTGCAATTTTGATAATCGGATGCCTAAAAACTTTTCGCAGTAGCCACTGCGATCACTCCATCACACCGGGAAAGCACTACATTTCAAACCTATGCCTGCAAGCCTATACATATTAAAAAAACTGATCCTGCTACGGCGGTAGACGAGAGCCTGCTTGCTCTTATGGGATTGCATTTAGTGCTGTTCTTAATGGCACTCAGTGCTGTTAGTGGTCAGATGCTCACGTAAATTATAATGGCTAGAACTGCCAGTGTCTAGGTTTTGTGACAGAACGAAGCCAGACGAGTCGTCTTTCTCTAACTGGAACACGTACATGGGGCAGGTTCTAATTGATTCTCGACCGTACAGACACAAACTGACTGTCACATCAAAGGCTTTGACTGTGACAATTGTCAAACAAGCATATTCTACAGATCCAGTGAAACAGAAATGCTTGACTATAAAGGCGACTAACTCAAACGTATGGCAAGTTCAGTGAACGAAATAGCTCAACACCAATAAACGTTAAACGGGTGTCTGAAGTTGATCGGTAACTGAACTAGCAGGAGTAAGGGTAGAGATAATTAGCTTGTAATGCAACGGCTTTAGGTGTTTATGCTCTTACAGCGTCAGCGCCTTTACGCAGAAGCCACATCTACCTAATTCTATGGGTGTATCCATTCAAAGGTTAGTAGTCATCAATTATTTGTGAGTCGATCGCAATCAGCATAGTGCCTCTAAATATTTAGCAGGCGTGCCTTGACATCACTCGATCCGAAACGAAAGGAATGCATTGTATATGGTTTCTGCTTTGTGGAATCTTCCTGGAATTCAGTCTCACCAATCATTAGAATTCTTGGAGCGAGCGCTTACGCCTCTTTGTATCTACAACAAGCATGGACAAACAATTTATGCTAGTCAAAGCTTTTTAGCCTTGCTACAGGCTGAAGCTGAGGACGTTGCTTTCTTTGACTGCTTTGCCTCAACGTTAACACCACAAGCGTTACTTAAAGATCTTTGGGAGCGTGCCTTACAGGGAGGAACAGTTAACTTTCTCGCTAAAACCCATGACGGTGGAATCAGCCTCGAATGTTCCCTGCATTTTAATCAAGCGACCCACTCAATGTTTTTAACAGCCCAAAAAAGCGGGTATATGGAACCAATTGATTTTGCTGTAGAGAGAAATGAGGAAGCGATAGGGTTACCGCCACACCCCAGTTTAGCAATGGCTTTGGTTAACCAGGATGGTGTCGTTGTTAAAGCCAACACACAATTTCATGCTCTATTGAAGACAAATGAGCATGATGTATTGATGTTTGACGCTTTAACGTACCCAGGCGATCGGCTGACTGATGCCGTTTTAAAGCAAAAGCTGCTGGATAGAGCCATCCACTCCTATACGGTTGAGAAGCGATTGATTGCTAAAAATAACGACGTTGTTTGGGTTAACATTAGCGTTTCCCTAGCAGAGGACTCTGGCTGTAAGAGCCGACATCAGTGTTACTTCAAGTATCTATTGGACGACATAACGGAATATCGCAAGGTCTACAGTGCGCTAGTTAGAACCGAAGCAAAGTGGAAAGCACTCATCTTAAATAGCCCCTACTTGTTTATCCAAACCACCAATACAGGACAAATTGTTTACACTAGTGGGGCTGTCGAGCAGCTTTTAGGCTACAAGGAAGAAGAGTTGTTGGGTCGTCATCTTGCAGAACTGCTTCACCCCAATCATTTCAACGAGTTTGAACTTGCATTGCGCTTGTGGGCAAGTGATGCTCAACCTCACCAACCAGATATCGAATGTTGGTGGCGAACAAAAGCAGGTCGATGGGTAGCACTTTCGATACAGGGACAGCGCTTTCCGTCCGCCTCTAATGTTGATGGCATCATGATCAGTGGACACAACATCACCGATCGCAAAAGTTTAGAAATGGAGCTTAATGCAAGTGAAGAACGATTTCGGTCTTTAGTGCTTGATCTGTCAGGAGCTACGTTTCGCTGCAATGCTGTGTATACAATGACAGACCTCAGCGATGGTATTGAGGCGATCGCTGGCTATCCGGCTGCCGCATTGATCAACAATCAAGCACGATCTTTTCTTGGAATCGTACATCCAGACGATATTCCACTCCTTAAAGACTCCTTAATTCAATCGTTTTTGGATTGCCACCGTTCTTCGATCGAGTATCGCCTGCTTCATGCCAATGGTCAGATTCGCTGGGTTTCTGAACGCAAACAAGGCGTTTTTGATCAGCATGGTAATTTGTTGTGGCTGGACGGTGTTTTGCTCGACATCAGCGATCGCAAACAAGCAGAGGCAGAGCTGCGTCGGTGTGAAGCGGTTAACCAGGCAATCCTTCAGCAGTATCCTGACTTAATACAACCGAGTGCATCAAACTGGTTTCCACCTTTTGTTTCAGCGAAAAATATGCAGCAGTCGAACTAAAGAGCCTGTCCAGTCCGGTAGTTCCAATTATTTATCAAAGGAGAGTTTTGATCTGCTTCTAGGTATAAATTTTCACCTTTGGCTGAACGCTTATGCCAAAGTCCTCTCCACTTCTAAACGTATCCTTCGTTTAATTTTGCCTATCCTGGTTAGCTGAGATCAGTGTTTGAGAATCTTGTAGACGCTGGCGTGGGATGGCGATCGCTCAGCGGCTCGGGAACGTAAATTAAATTATTTATCAATCTATAAAGCTGTAGAGGCAGGGCAATGCCCTGCTTTTTTAGTTAGAAATTCGGCTTACACAAGGCTCTTTTTACACGCCACAAGGTCCCTTATAAGGATAAAACTCTTTTGAGCCTTCTCCAGCACTGCAATCAAGCTGTAAACCGCTGTGTGTTTAAATGCAACCAATCAGTGAAGTAGATAGCAGTTCTCGCCCACGTTATCCCTTATCTTACTGAAGAAGGCAGCCTATAGCTGACTGAGAAAGGCTGTTAATGCTTCGTTCAAAGCCTTTCCATCAACTCTTAACACAAACCTCGCATTACTTCGCACGATCTTTCGCTTAGGTTATTAATCTGCGGAAATATCTGGGATAGAATGAACCCATCGCAATCGAGTCCTTTGGGTTAGCTAGATTCACCCAGTCGAATTGTCGGAAAGTGTGTTGTACAGCCCCTGGTTTTTCCTTACATGAGTCGTGAAGTTCCCGTTCCAGTTGCGAACGAGGGGGATGTTCAATCGCTCCCTCCAGCAGATGCAAAAGCATTGACTGAGCCGTTTGATTCGTCACTGTCTTTTGAAGTAGACATTTCGTTGCCAGAAGATTTAACTGTTGCTGGCGGCATTATTGACCAGATAAACCAACTTAAAGCGACAGTAAAGGTAGCGTTGGTTCGCCGTTTGATGACCCAGCTACAAACCGAGCAAATTCAAACAATTTTAGAATGTGGGCTGCGAGAAATTGGCGATCGCCATCGCCGTGGCATCGCGCCTACACAAAATACCCGTCTGCTGCTGAAAAAGGATTACAGCTACCAGGATCGGGGCTTAAGCGACCCAAACCAGTATTACGTCTACTTGAGACGACGTAAACCTAAACTCGATCGCTACATTGGCACTCTTTTCTACGTTCCTCAAGGCTGTACACTTGACTACTTTTTGGATGCTGAAGGGCGGTTAGTGTTTAACCCCCCTCATAATGTTTTTCAGTTGCAAGATTGTAAAAATCCGGCTGTCAAACAACTGGTACGGCTGCTCTATCTAGAACCACCGCCACCCGATTACACCTTTGATAAACAGCAAAACGATACGCCAGATATCCATTTACACGTAGAATACCTCGATCTAAAAACTCACCAACCGATTGCAAAACAAGTTTACCCATTTCCTCTTTGTATGCATGAAGGGGGCAGGCTTGATCGCTATCGCTGGGATGTTACACCTCTAACGCTCAAACCAATAGCCGTGCTGCATGACCCATCTGATTGCACGTCTGTTGTTCCATCAACGGCAGAAAAACTCGTTGCTTCTTCTCACACTCAAGCTGACCCGACTCTTTCCCTTTCCAGCCAGGCAGTAGCACGCTTAAGTGAATTCCAGCCACCGCCGATCGCTGCTCGATCCTCACAGGCTGCGATCAAGCCACCCTTTAACCGTGCGCCAACAGGACCGCCACCAGTGCGTCGAGTGCTTGAATTGCCAGCAACAAAATGGCTGACCTTTGCTCTATCAAACTCCAGTGATACAGATGTAATTTTGAAACGGATGCGCTTGTGGGTTACCTGGAGCAAGAAAGCAATGCCACAATCGCCCTGGGAACTAATCCAGGAGGGCACTACCCATACATTGATGAATGCTCATTTCAAGCGGCGCATTTTACGCTTTTCGAGCGATCGATCTGCTATGGCATTTGAGAACTCACTACCCGTCTTGGTGCGATGGTTTCATGATTTGAGTTTGGCGGTTTCCCAAAGCCCTAACCAGAGGCAATATAGTGCTGCCCAGCTACAGCTAGCGCATAGCCTCTTTGTGGAGATGAGTCTTCCTCAAACAGACCCAGTAGCAGTGTTGAAACATCTGTTTGGGGTTGATTTTTCTAAAACATTACCAGATAGGCGCTAGAGGTACAAACGATCTCCGCAGGCGAAATCATCAAACAACTTGCCTCTAGACTGAGGTTGCTTGATGATTAGTCATGTCCATTTGAATTTGAGAATGCTACAGATTTTGTAGGGAGATATCCTAAATAGGAGCTAATCAGATGGGGGAATCCTAGAAGGTTGGCTTGTACCAATTCAGGAAGTGTTAGCTACAGCTATCTCACTGCTTGGGCATAGCAGCGTTTACTTTCGGCAAGGCAATGGGCGGTATGGCAGGCAAGTCTTCTGTTGCCACTTGTAGCATGGTTGCATCTGGTGTAAAAAGCTGCGTCATGGCTTTTTGCAGCAGTTCTTGCACAGGCAGGCTTTGATACATTGGTGTGCCTTCTAAGGCTTTAACGGAATCAATGACACCTTGCCAGTCACCAGATCTTTTGAAGGCGATCGCTTGTTGCAGAAAGCTGTCCTGTTTACTCCAGCGTTGCCGTAATTCAGTAACACGATCGTGCAACTGGCTGGTAGCGGGAATCATGTCAAGCATACTAAGGGCTTTGGCAACACGCGCGTGTTGGCATTCACTGGTTGCTTGCCGCAATAGTTCTCTTGACCAGTCTTCCTGAAGCTGGTGCGCCATCTCGTAATGCTGGCTGTTTTTAGGAATACCAGCCACGCGATTGATTGCTTCATTCAGTTGATTGCGATCGCTAAATGCCTGCGCTTGTTGTAGCAAATCGCTATAAACAGCTTCGATCTTGTTCGGCAGCTTGCTGAGGCGACGATCGCTCCATTGATCATTCACCAAGGCTTCGGGCGCTGTACCACTGGCTAAGTGCTGTGCGTTCTGCAAATTTTGTGCATTTTGCAAACAACGGTCTTGTGTCCCAGCAACGTTAGGCGCAGGTTCGCAATGAGGAAGAGTGGGTTCCGATACCGATGGGTGTGACCAACCGTAAAGGGCTAAGAAAGAGCAAGCAAGTGCTCCACGCTCTAATACCTGACGACTCATAACGAAATAATTTCAAACTAAACAACAATGGATTGCCATGTGTTATCAGCACACTACTGCCTCACGACGGCAGCTTTACACCAGTGCTGTTGATTGGTGGATGAGTGGATTTGTACCCATCCACCAATCAGTCAAGCGATCGCTTGAGGATGGAGCGGCTTATACTACTGTGTTACAGCAGCACCGCATCGATCTTGCTAACGCACAAACCCGATACAACGGCTAAACCAGAGCAAAATCATTTGCTGAAAAGTTTGCCACGTTTGCCAGTCCAGCCTCGCCACGCTGGTTGTCCAAATTAGCAAGAACGCTGATATCTCCACCGTCGCTGAGGTCTTTAGAGTAGACGAGCCGGGTCAGCCCCAACGTTGAGTTGAAGTAAACAAATGCGCCTTCATCGGCTGTGATGTTGGGGTTGTTGGCGATCGCACGTGCAGCCGCCCCAGCCGCAGCAAAGGGATTGGTCAGCACAATAACGTTGCCATCGGTTGCAATTTCAGACGCTTGCCCTTTCTGAAACGTAATCGCATCCAGACCTAAATCCGCTTGAGCTAACGCAAATTTGTCTTCACCAACTGTATAGTCCAGGATTACATCTGGTGTGTTCAGCACATTAATGCCGGTTTGTCCTGCAAGGGCAGGGGTGCCATTGGCAAACAGATTACCTTCGTACACAAACAGATCTTGCCCCTCACCGCCTCTCATGAGATCTTGTGTATCACCGCCAATAAGGACATCCGTGCCCTCTTGACCTTCGAGCAAATCACTACCTACACCGCCAGCGAGAATATCGTTGCCAAAGCCGCCAAAGAGTTCGTCACTGCCCGCGTCGCCAAACACAACGTCATTACCATCGTCAGCCTGAAGTCGATCGTTGCCATTGCCACCAAACAGCGCGTCGTTACCACCTCCTGAAGCCAGCAAATCATTACCATCACCGCCGAGCATAAGGTCGTTGCCTACCTTCAAAAGATCGCCACTTGAGCCAGTAATGGCAATGTTATCTCCTGCATCCCCAAGAAAATTAATCCCAGCCGCTGGGTCAGTTGCTGCGTTAAGACCACCTGGGAATTGAGCCTGTCCCAACAGTGAGGTTGGATTGTTTTGCAATAGGGACAAAATTGCGTCTAGCCCAATCTGTGCGCTAATACCCATGCTTATTTCCTCGTAATTGGTTAAATTGCTTTCATCGAACTGAGAGTGCCAATGCTCATCTGACGAACATGAACTAACACCAGATATATGAATGTGCTCTTTCTCACCCTTACGCTGCTACAGGATAGCGTAGTGCTAAAAACCAGGGGATTTCTACACACTGTGCTAGCCGTAGTGTGTCATGTAGCTTGTCTAGCCGCATTGAGACAATCGAGACAGCGCGATCGCAAGAGCAGAAAAAACTGGTGAAAAGGTTGAGCAGGCTGCTTAAGAGAGCGTTAGAAGCGTCTCCAGCACTGGTTGATGAGTATAACTGGTAGCTCTGCACCTGCACTTGAGTAGTAGTGCAATACCACTCTGTATCAAGAGTAAAGAAAATATAAGGCTTTAGCCAACCTGAAATTCTCAGAACTTTTCACAAGGTTCATGATTATTTTATACTTAGCTACCTCAGTAGTAGTGCAACGCAATTTTCGCTAGGCTCCTCGCTTTCACAGAAGTTTCCAGCTTTTCTGACAGACGACTACAAATAGCGCCGTAATCTAGATGTGCTTTTTTTGACCACGAACCCAGAAATAGATTAATTGGAACCAGGTTTGCAAAAGTGGTTCTAGTTGATTTTTACCTTGCACGTTGTTTTGTTTGATGCTAGCTATAGAGGCGGTTTAGAGCAAATTGACCGGATCGATCCTTATTTAACTAGAACAGTTAGAAAATTGGTTCTAATTAAGTGATGACGCAAATGATTGTGTTATTGTTTGGGTCGGTGCATAAGTATAATCCGTTCCCTCGTGAGTTTGATGATGGTCGGTCTGCATCGTTCGGCACATAGGTGCTTTGGCATACTGACGATCGACGCTTTCAGGTTTAGATAAATGGGTGCGACTGTGATAATGGTTTGTGCTGCAAGGCAGTACTGTTGAAGCTGTAAATGGCTAGCTAACCGATCGCTGCTTACACCTTTGCAGCAAGTGCGGTTCACACAGGGTAAAGCTTTTGCTATGAGCAACTATTTGAAGATTGGCGATCGCACATTAGATGGCGATCAAATTATTTCGGCTTTGATTCGGTATCAGCTTCTAGAAACAATGGTCGGGCAGATTCTGATAGATGAGGTGCTTCAGAACGTACCCTTGTCAAAACAGGAGGTATTTCACACTCTCTTTGGCAATACTGAGGTTCCAGTGCCCGATGACTTTGATGGTTTTATCAGCCAGTGGTGTCAGCTTAAAGGAGTCACACTAGATTACTTCAAGTCGGTGGTGCTGCGAGAATTACAGCTACAGAAATTCAAGCAGCTTCGGTTTGGTGACCAGGTTGAATCAGAGTTTTTGCGGTGTAAGGCTGAGATGGATCAGGTGGAATACTCATTAATCCAGCTCACTAATTTGTCCTTAGCGCAGGAACTCTATTTTCAGCTACGCGATGATGGAGCAGATTTTGCTCAACTGGCACAGCAGTATTCTGTAGGGCGAGAACGCTTGACAAGTGGTTGGGTGGGTCCAGTGCCATTGGCAACGCTACCGATCGAGGTCACAGCACTGTTTCGTAGTGAGCAGATTGGCACAGTCTACGGTCCAGTGCCCGTTGCAGATAGTTTTTGGGTTGTGCGGCTAGAGCGCTTTACTGCCGCACGGTTAACTGAAGCAACGCGCGCTGATGTAATCAATCGTCTTTATAACCAGTGGCTGCAAGCTCAAATTAGAGCGATGACACAGACACCAGGGACGATCGCAATACAAACAAACGTGCCAGCAGAGGCAGTGGAATCAGAGCCGTTGTCATCACAGACGAGGCCATCACAGGCAAACGAACGACTGCCCGTAGCAGCACATTAAGACTTGAAGAATGCACAAGGGTTTACAGCGATGATGCAGGTTGAAGCACCGATACAAGCGTTTCTGACAGATTTTTTTGCAGCGTGGCCCTTCAATCATCTCCCTGCCCATTTACAGAAAGCGATCGCTCCAAACATCCAGTTGTGCTCGTTTCAACCCGGAGAATTGATTTATCCTTCTAGAGAACTCCCCTCAGCCGTTCACTGTGTTGTACAGGAGCGGGTGCGGATTCTTGGTCCTACATCCTACCAAAGTCCAACCTTAGAAGTGGTGGGTGATGGTACGGTGATCGGCTGGGATAGCTTGCTGCGGCGTGTTTCGGCTGGTTCGGTGCGGGCAGCGATGGCGGCTCCAGATACCGATCGTGAAGTGTTGACCATGGCACTGTCTGCTGATGCATTTGAAACGCTGGCATTAGAACACTTGCTACCTGTGTTGCTGCGGCGCGTGAGCTTGATGGAATTGTTTGATACGCTGTCTCGCGCCCTCTCTAAGATGCCCGATCGCACGGCTGGCATTAATCTAACGGAAGTTGTCCATCATATCGAGCGTGAGAAGTTAGCGGTGGCGCAGCACTGGTATCCCGAGACGGAGACGGTGGAAGCGCTAGCTCGCAAACTATCGCCTGACCGGGTTTGGTTAGTGAGTGGTGGTGCAGCGCTCAACTTGCCGATTGGCGCACCTGTGGGGAATGTCGAGCAATTACAGCTAATCCATCCATCACGGTTTCCCGTACGGCTACTGGGGATCGATCGCACGTGTTTGGCTTCGGCTGTCTTGCATCAGTCAGCTTCTGGCTTGCCTGCCGCTGCACCAACCAATCAACAACTACTGGCTCCGACCGATGCTTTCGTGAACCTGACAGAGCCAGTGGCAACTGAGAGTCTCCCTGACATTACCGCGTCTAAAACCTATCCCATTTGGCGATCGACCGCACCTGACCTAATTGAAGACGTGGTCGCTTGTTTCGGGATGGTTTGTGAACGTTTACAAATTCCCTTTCGTCCCGATTCGTTACGCCGTTCGCTCAAGCAGCAGGCGATCGAGAAATTTGAACCCTTTGATCTCTATGTCCGTATTGCTCAGGCGCTCGGTCTGAATGCTTATATCGTGCGCTTTACACCAACAGCGGGTGGCATTAATCGGCTCACAACGCCCGCACTGGTTGAGTGCAGCAACATTCTCGCGGTACTGCATGATGCAACAGCAACAACGGCTGTACTGGGTTCACCGCGCACGGGTTTACTGCGACTTGCCCCTACTGAGTTAGCCTCTCGTTTAACGCTGGATGCCAGTGCTACAGGCACCCGTGAAACGGCAAGCTGTCGGGCGATCGTTCTGGAGCGGTTTGCTACCACACCAACTAAGCGGTTCGGCTTTGATTGGTTTTTACCGTTAGTCGCAAAGCAACGGGGCACACTGGCGCAGGTTTTGCTGGCTTCGGTCGTGATTCAGCTTTTGGGTTTAGCTAACCCACTGCTAATCCAACAAGTAATTGATAACGTCATCATCAAGGCAAATGCCGATGCCATGTCCATGTTTGGCATCTTGATGGTTTCGTTTGCCTTTGTAGAAGGGATCTTGACCATCTTACGCACATATTTATTGCTCAGTACCACTAACCGGATGGATTTGCATCTGGGTGTGGAATTGATTCGCCACTTGTTGCATTTACCACTCAACTTTTTCGAAAAACGTCCGGTTGGCGAATTATCGTCACGATTACTGGAACTAGAGAACATTCGCCAATTTATGACCGATACAGCCATTACGACCGTGATGGATGTCGTCTTTTCGGTGTTTTATATTGGCGTGATGGTTCTCTACAGCGCACAGCTAACCCTTTGTGTCCTGGCAACGGTACCAATCGTGATTATTTCAACGCTGCTTATGTCTACCGTTCAGCAAAAACTGATTCGTACTAAGGCAGAGCAGGGTGCAAAAGTACAATCGTATATGGTGGAAGTGCTGGGTGGTATTGCCTCTGTCAAAGCCCAACATATGGAATCCCTCGTTGAAGCGACTTGGCGCGATCGCTACGTGCAATATCTCACCAGTGGCTTCACCACTTCAACCATCAACACCATTTTCTTCTCATACAGTCAATTTTTGAATACGATTAGCAGCTTGCTGGTGCTGTGGGTGGGTGCTGGGCTGGTATTGAAAGGAGAACTATCGCTGGGTGGCTTAATTGCCTTCCGCATTCTCACAGGTTACGTGACAGGACCGCTACTGCGTCTTGCAAGGCTCTGGCAGCGCTTTCAAGAGACATCCCTTTCGATGGAACTATTGGCAGATATTGCCGATGCGCCGATGGAAGGTGAACTGTCCCAGGAAAAAGCATTCCTGCGTTTACCTGCGATCGACGGGCGCATCCAGTTTCAAGATGTGAGCTTTGGGTTCAAGCCAGGACAACTGCAATTGATGAATGTATCTCTAGATGTACCGCCCGGCACGTTTGTAGGTATTGTTGGGCAGAGTGGCTCTGGCAAAAGTACGTTGATGAAGCTGTTACCTCGGTTGTATTTGCCCCAGTCGGGCAGTATTACTATTGATGGCTATGATGTCAATAAAGTGGATTTGAATTCCTTGCGATCGCAAGTAGGCATTGTTTCGCAAGATGCTGTGCTGTTTCAAGGCACCATCCGCGACAATATTGCCTTATTTGAAGATCTGCCGGATGAACTTGTGATTGAAGCAGCACGAGTTGCCGAAGCACATGATTTCATCATGCAATTACCGGATGGTTATGCAACACAGATTGGTGAACGTGGTTCGGCAATTTCAGGCGGGCAACGGCAGCGCATTGCGATCGCCCGTGTTGTTATCCGCAACCCCCGACTCTTGATTTTTGATGAAGCAACCAGTGCCCTTGATTACGAAACCGAACGACGAGTCTGCCGAAATTTGATGCAGCGCTTTCAAGGGCGCACGTGCTTTTTCATCACCCATCGCCTCAATACGATCGCTCATGCTGATCGAATTCTCTTCATGCAAGCAGGCATTATCGCCGAACAGGGAACGCATCAAGAGTTACTTGCCAAGCGCCAGCTCTATTACTGCCTCTACTCACAACAATCACGCGAAGCATAGAACACTGGCAAAACAGTACCTAGTGATTCGCGCTGAGTGGTCAGAACCAACGCAACACTGCTCTCCTTACCCCTCACTCCTCACTCCTCAATTCATTTGGAGAAAAGTTATGACCCGTCACTGGTTAGCTAATCCCTTTGAGGCATTGCAAAAGCATTACCGAAAAAAGTTGGATCAGGTTGAGCAAAATCTGGAAATTAAAACCATTACGTTGCCACCCATAGCACCCTGGACAAAACTCATCACACAAGTGATTTTAGTTGGTATTGCTGCCGGTGCTGGGTGGTCGATCGTGGCACGTGTGGATGTTGTTGTAACGGCAACCGGCAAACTAGAGCCACTATCGCAATCGCAGATTATTCAATCACGTGCGGGTGGTGTGGTAACGGCAGTGCTGGTGCGGGAAGGGCAAGAGGTAAAACAGGGTCAGCTATTAATGCAATTAGATAAAACTGCCCTCTACAATCAACTTCAAGAATTGCTACTTCAGCGCGATCGGTTAGTGAAAGAAATCGCAGTACTACGCACAGTACGAGAAGGGCGCTCAATGGAATCCCTAGGCAAACACTGGGCTGGGATGCCACCAGAATTAATGAACCAGGTGCAAATGCGTATGCTGCTGGTGGCTCAACTTTCAGGCAACCCCAGCAATCTCTCTCCAGAGCAACGTCAGCGATACGACCTGTTTGAACGGCAATGGCGAGATCGACAATACATTGGCAATTTACAGGAAGCAGACATCCAGGCAAAAATTAATGAAACCAATGCACAGCGAACGCAAACAGAATTCCAATTGCAAACAGAGCAAGAACTAATTGCACGGCTCAAACCCCTGGTAGATCAAGGCGCTATTTCCCGCATTACTTTACTTCAGCGCAATGTTGGTGTGAGCGAACTTCAAAGTCAACGCACCCAAAATTTCTTAAAAAAGCAGCAGTTAGAGATTAGCCGCGTCCAGACTAGAGCTGAAGAAGGCAGGACGATGAATGAAATGCTGCAAGATTTACAACGACAGTTAGCCGAATTAGATACAAGGTTTGATACCACAATCAAAGACAGCCAGCAGCAATTGATTGCGATCAATAGCAAATTAAGCCAGGTGCAACTCGACCTAAAAGCGCAGGACTTACGCGCTCCCACTGATGGTGTTGTGTTTGAATTGGGACCTAAGCTTCCAGGCGTTGTTTCTCAGGCAGGTCAAACGCTGCTGCAAGTTGTGCCTAACGAAGCACTCACTGCCCAGGTCAAAGTTGCTAACGCCGATATTGCCAATGTCCATGTTGGTATGCCCGTCGATGTTCGGGTTGATGCCTATCCATTTACTGAATATGGTTCGCTTAAAGGGATTGTCTCAAAAGTTGGTAGTGAAGCAGTCAAGTTGAGCGAACAAGCTCCAGGTGCCACTGTCTTCCCGATCGAAGTACGCCTTGATCGCCAGTTTATAGAACGCAAATCAAAGCGATTACCGCTCACCCCTGGTATGAGTATTGCGGCTCTGGTTAAAGTGCGGCAGCGTGCTCCGATTACTTACGTTACCGAGGAAATTACCAAGGCATTTGATGGTCTCAAATCCGTTCGTTAACGCGAAGGTGGAAATTAAAAATGCGTCAAACCATCCTGACTTCTATCCTTTTTATCAGTAGTGTCGCAGGTACAATAGCCATTTTTCATCTTGCTTCGATCGCCTCTTTAGCAAATGGAATGCCTGCTCAGTTCAAGCAGCATCTTGCTAAGCAGCACTTACTACACGATTAAAGATGGAATGCCTAACTGGCAGAATTTCTCTCTCCTTGTCCCCCAAACGCTTTTTAAGAGCATTTGGGGGATATTTTTATGCAGTTTACTCGCACAGGACGCATGAACAAGTCTGCTGATGCTCTTATCGCTATGGATAAGGGGCAAAGATAAATCACAAAATTCGCCTTCATTTCCATTCTTAGCAACGCTTACAATCACAAGTTCACGCAACTGATTGACCAATTAGAACCCAATAGAGATGTTAGTTCCAATTAATTATCAATTTAGTTTCAAAATTGGCTGATTTAGCCTTGCCAATGGGTGTGCATTTGCTATAGTTGAAACGAAGAGACGACAATGACTGATCGTAAAGGATTGCAAGTCTCTAGAGGCTTCATTAGTTTTTCACTTTCACAGATTTCACAGACGCTATATTGCTCAAAACACTCATCATCTTATGCCAGTAGAGCGGTCTGTTAGTCCTTTTGCATTTACCTCGATTGAATTGTAAGACTTCAAGCTAGTGCATAGCTGACTACCATACCAGTTCGTTCAAACTTTAGAACTATTGGTATTCAGCTTCCACAATGTATGCCTTAGTAGCTAAAGGCGCTTCTGAAGCTAGACTTTAACGTTCGGTCTTGATGTCTCTTCATCTTGTTCTCAACTTTTAGGAGTTCTTATGGAAGGCTTTGATCACAAAAACCATTCTGAACAACATAATGCTGGTGGAATAGCAGATCCATCAGTCAGCACAGCTAATGCGGGTGCGATCGCCAGTAGTTCAAAAGGTTCTTCTGTATTGGATTCTGATCTTAAGCAAGCGCTGGATCAAACGCTCTCACCTGATGAAAAAGCAGCAACGCCAACAGCAGTAACGAACCCTGACGATCACGATCATGGACCCAAAGTGGGTGTCTTTGAGACCCATGTAGATTTAAACAACGTTGCTAATGCTCGATCGTTGAATGCTAAACAAGTTAGCAAACAGGGTTCTTTCACAGACACTTTTGGCAATAAAGGTGATTTTCTCAATCCCGGTGGCGGTAACAATACAGTCATTTCTGGTAGTGGCAATGATGTCATCCGAGGCGCAGGGCAGGGATTAAACACTATCACCACAGGTACTGGTAGAGACACCATCATTCTAGGTGAGGAGACTACTAACCGGATTTTTGATTTTGATCCAACAAAGGATCGGTTTGCGTTACAAGGCATTAACCCTAAAGATATTGTGATTGCACAGGGCAAAAATCCCGGTAAAGGTGGGCTGGAGCAGCCGCTTGATTCTGTAAACAATGCACTAGTGATTGACAAGCGAGGTGGTCATATCCTCGCTGCGTTGACATTTACTAAAGCCTCTGACCTTAATGAAGGTCACTTTTCAAAGCTCACTGGTCAGGCAAACAAGAGCTTAAATGAGAAGGAACTTCAAGACCTTGGGTTCGCAAGCCAAAGTGGCAATGGTCAACTCACTGGAACGCAGGAGAACGACCGCTTAATCGGCGGCAAAGGCAATGACTTTCTCTATGTGGGCAATGATGGGTTTAAATTCAACACTGCTGGAGCAGCGTCCGGTGCGACTGAATTTCCCTTCAAAAATGATAGCCCTGGGTCAAGCGAAATCAAGCTTGAGTTGAAGGATGGTGTGCTGCGTGCCAATGGTTCGTACAAGAACTTTGACGCTGCCCCACTTTTCAGCCAGGGTGAGACAGCCATTGACCCCAAAGCAACGATTCTCAATGGTTCAGATCCAGTGTCTTTGATCAATAACTTCTTGCAGGTACCGAAGGATGTGGAAGGCAATGTGCTTTCCGGTACGCATCTACACTTTAGTCCAGCAGAAGATGGTCGTGGGAGCTTTGCTGATGCTACCGTGGTGCGGTTCTTCAACAACACTGTGATTGATCCCAAATCTGGCACGATTACGGGTGAGTTTGAATTGAAACCAGAAGAGCAAGCTGCGCTCCTTGCCGGTAACTTGTATGTGAACATCCACACCAATGTTGACCTTGATGGTGATGGTAAGGCTGGCTTCCCAACTGGGGAAAATCGCATCAATATCAACAACAAAGTGGTGCAATTCGCGTAGACATCAAGCGTTAGCCTGCGGTTTACTAAAAAGCCTCAGGCTGACGTAACACCACACATCAACTTTCTTGTGAAGCGAGCGACGAAGTCGATCACCTGTTGAGGGGTTTTTACTTCTCAACAGGCTTCTTTCTACATTTGAGTGCTTTAACAGACAGCAATTTAACCATCATGGAGTGAAGTGATGCAACGGGCGAATTCTGTTCTGATGTTAGTTGCCATCAATGTTCTGCTAAATGCCTGGACAGCGTTGGCTAAACCTGGCAATCCTGTCATCAGTTTTGATCGTTCAAGGCTTACGAATGAATTTGTTGTCAGCGATCGCCCTATAGATAGCAACACCTATGCGTTGACTATGACATTACCGAAACGAGTAGGGAAACAGTTCGCGAAAGTATCGATTTCGTTTACAGAACAAAACCGAGACAAAACGATCGCGCCCTTACAGTTTGATCTTCCTAACATCAAAGCTTTTGCAGGTGCAGCCAATAAGGGGAGACGGGCAATTGCGATTCAAAGAACATGGATTGACGAGACAGGCAGCCTATGGGTGCAATTTAAGACACCGATTCCTCCTCAAACCAAACTTACCCTGGCGCTGAAACTACGCCAGCTACCAGCGGCTGCAAGTTATGACTATGGCATTGCCGCTTACCCAGAACCCAAAGCGGCGGCGAGCTTTGTGGGTGATGGCACGTTGACCCTGAAGCGATAACAAGCCTTTTTACAGCCAGCTTCCAACCAGAATTAACGCTGCCCAATAGCCAGGATGGCGACGATCGCTCGGCTGCTGCTGGAGCCAGCTTTTTTGTGCCGCTTGTAGCGCCTTAGCACGGCTCATCCCTTGCTTGAGCGACTGGTAGAAGTGGGTAATCAATTGCGCGGTTGCCCGATCGTCCACCTGCCAAAGTGAGGCAACCGTACTACGTGCCCCTGCCTGGAGCGAGATACCAGCAATGCCCAAAGCCTCGCGATCGCTCCCCACTGCTGTTTCGCACGCTGTTAATGTCAGTAACTCCAACATAGTTCCCTGCCGCATGGTGCGGAGCATTTGATAAAGTGCATTCATCGTCAGCGTTTCATTGTAGTTTTGAGGAACCAGTTGCGAGTCGAATGATTGGTTCCTTCCCGATCGTTCATTGCTCATACTTTCCCCTCTCTCTCCTCTCTCCTCTCTCCTCTCTTCCCTCTTCCCACCCGTCACCAAAAACGTGTCGCGAGCATCCATACCAAATTTGCCGTGCGTTGCTAAATGTACGATCGGGTAAACGTTTTGCGTTAGCTCCTGTTGCAGACGATCGAGGTTAAAAGCCTCATCAAATAGCCCTTTGCTATCTGGAAGCGCGGCTTGAATACTGTCAATTTCTCCCTTGACGTAGCTAAGGGGTGGAAAGAAGGTTGGGCCTTCGACGACAGATGGTTGGGTTAAGCCAAACCCCAAGACACGCAGCGAGTGGCGATCAATGCGAGATGGATTGATCAAAGTCAGGCTCAATGTGCTGGCGAGCGCGTATTGTTCCACCAAAAACTGTTTGCCATCATAGAGTGCCGCCATTGGCAAACTGCGTAAAATGCCATCCTGAATAAATACCAGCGTTTCGATCCGCGCGGCTTGCAAGTCTTGTGCAAACGGAGCAATCAACCAGTCGTACATCTGCCGCGATGTTACTTCATAGGTCTTTGCTAAATCAGAGCGGGTTTCTAGCTGGCGGCGTAGTTGGTTGACGGTCGTTTTGAGAGTTTGAGTGTTGACAGGCAGCCATTGTACCTGAGAATGAAATTGATGGTTTGGTGCTGGCAACGTTAGTACAACTGCCACACGATCGCCCAGCATGATGGAGCTGAACACAGCCGTTTTTTGATCAACTACGGTAACGGGTGTTGCGTTTGCCTCAAGCGTACAATCCTCACCGAGGTAGTTTTGCAGTTCTGCCAGACGCAATCGATCAATGGTTTCCAACGCTGAGGCAATCGGTTTGGCAGAGGCAAACTCAGGCTTCACCTCACCCAGATCCTTGTTCTTCTGCTGTGTTAGCGTTTGGCGTTTGGTTGCCTGCTCCAGGTAGAGTGCAGTTAACTCTCGATACACTGGCTCGACCGTATCCCGAAAGTCAAACTGAAAATCTCGACTCGCGCTTGCTAAATCGCCCCGAATGGTTTGAAGCGTTTTGACTGCGAGATCGTAGGCAGCGATCGCAGCACCTGTTTTTTGTTGTAACTGCAAGATGCGACCAGTCTGCCACTCCCACAAATAGCGGCTATCGTAGTTTGCCGCCGCGAACTGTGCCTGCTGCGTCAAGGTCAGCGCTTGCTCATAGTTTTGACGACATTCGTAGACGTGCCCCAAGCGTCCTAAGGCGAAGGCTTCTGACTGCGAATCACCAATTTGTTGCGCGATCGCGATCGCCTGTTGCAACAATGTTACTGCTGATGTAGGCACATCAGTTGCCAAACAATGTGTAGCCGGATCGCGATCCCAATCACCTTGCCCTAGTACCTGCTGCGTCAACGTTGATAGCCGGATCGCCGCGTAAACTTTTTCACGCGATGCAGGTAATTGGGCGAGGAGCGTTTGAGCACGCTGGAGCGCTGTATTGGGGGAAGGGGGGAAGGGGGGAGAGGGGAGAGGGGGAAGGGGGGAGGGAGGGTTTCCTAACGGTTGTTTCGTGATAGTTTCAACAGACTGCCTTCTACCTTCTGCCTCCTCTCTCTTCCCACTCCTCTGAAGCGGCACAATCAAGTTGAGGAGCGATCGCAGTTCGTTGACAGCATTGTTCTGATCACGAGCAATGGTCAGGCTGGCTTCAAAGAACTCGATCGCCTCACGGTTATAGCGGCTTGCCGTTTGTGCTAGCGCTTGTGCCATTGGTTCGTCGGCAGACTGTTGAGCATAGTAGCGGCGGCGATCGTCTCGTTTTGCCAGACTGACATAGGTATTACCCAACCCATTTAAAGCGGCGAACTGGTGAGACTGGCTCTGCATCTGCGTGGCTAGCTTGAGGGCAGTTTGGAGATATTGCAAGGCACGCTCGTACTCGCCGCGTAGACGATGAACATTACCCAGAGTACCCACGGCTGCTACTTCGCCTGTAGCGTCAGATTGGCGGCGAGCGATCGCCAGCGCGCTGTCACTACTGCACGAGGAGTCTGCATTTTGATCAGTAAGGTCACGGCAAAGAAGGGCGATCGCTTTGCGTTGCTGACCCAGGCTGCTGTAAGCCTGAGCTTGCTCCGTCCGCATTCTGCCGACTTGAGTGATGTTACCTGTTTGTTGGTAATCAACGATGAGTTGGTCCAAACGCGCGATCGCCCGATCAACCTCACCAATTTGCTGCTCTGCCCGCACGAGATACTTTAAAGCCGTTCCCCTTACGGACGAGGCACGGTCAGTGGTAAGACGTAACGCCGTTTGCCAGTGGTCGATCGCGCCCTGTACATCACCGTTCTGATAGTGCTCTAAGCCATGCTGAAGCCATTCCGTTGCTCCGGTTGCGCCGCTCCTGCTGTCGTTAACACCGTGAGCCAGCGATCGTGCGGTGGTAAAACCTCGCCCTAGCCAAAGACATAAAAGCAGACTGCTAAAAAAGAGAAGTCGAAGCAGCTTTAGACGGTGGCGCATGGGTCACAGATGTGTGGCAGCAGCGAGGTTGGATGTTAAACAGTAGCGTTATTCTACCGCTAGTAGAACAGCCGCTTTTGACCTATACCAATCCCAATGCACCTTCTACGCAACTAAAGAACACTTTTTTTCATAAAACTACGACGTTTCATGACAAACTTCATCAAGGTAACGGGTCAGTCAGCCATACTTTTAGCCTCTGATACGGTTAAGTAGGCAGCTTCAATTAAATGTAAGAAGGGAGTAAGGGGGTTTACCGCCTGCGCGCCCAAAACTATCTTGACAGCGGTTTTCAGGTGAGTGCTACACAAGCAACGTCTCAGAATTAAGGCAAAACAGGCAGTTCGTGTGGCACGCACAAATGAAAATTGCTGTAAGTTAATTCCACCCAGCTACTAAGAACGATGGCAGCTAACGTTTAGCGCTTAACAAACGCTGTCACCGTTCAGACTCGCTGCCCAATAAGAGATTCCGAGCCGTCGCACTGGAGGGGACGTTGGTTATGGTCGGACGATCGCAATGGTTACGTTTTATCAGTCAGGTCTGCTGCCTTACGTTGCTGGGGTTGGGCGATCGTAGCGTGGCGCAAGTCACACCCGACACAACGCTGCCAAGCGGCGAGCGATCGCAAGTCTCTGCGGGACCGCTGTTTCAAATTGATGGGGGTGCCATTCGCGATCGCAACCTGTTCCATAGCTTTGCCCAGTTTTCTTTAAGGCAAGGCGAAACAACGTTTTTCAATAATGCCGCGACGATTACCAATATCATCAGTCGCGTGACGGGTGGGCAACCATCTCAACTAGACGGGTTAATCCAAACCAGCGGGAGCGCCAATCTTTTTTTCATCAATCCCAGCGGTATTCTTTTTGGACCTAATGCCGCGCTTAACGTGGGTGGTTCCTTTCTGGCTACCACTGCAAGCGCCATTCAGTTTGGCAATGAGGGTCTTTACAGCGCAACCAATCCCACTGCGCCATCGCTGCTGACAGTCAACCCATCGGCGTTGCTGTTTAACCAACTAGCAAATCAGTCGATCGTCAGCCAGGCAAAGCTCCAGGTGCCCAGCGGTCAGAGTCTAGCACTGGTAGGCGGCAATGTTTTGCTTAACCAAGCGGCGTTGCTAGCGCAAGGTGGGCGAGTAGAGCTAGGCGGCTTGTTTGGTCAAGGTGTCGTGGCGCTAAATGGCAACGGCAGCAGTCTGCGCTTGAGCTATCAAGACTTACAACAACCACTAGCCGACCTGTCGTTGACGGGGGCTGAAGTGAATGTTCGTACAGGCGGCAGCATTGGCGTGAATGCCCAAAACTTGCGTCTTGCTAGCGGCAGTAAGCTACAAGGTGGCGTTGCTACGGGTGAAGGCATTCCAGGCAGTAAGGCAGGCGACATTGACCTGAAGGTGTCGGGTGCGATCGTATTTACGGATGGGAGCTTGATTGATCATGCAACATTGGGCAATGCCGACAGCGGTAATGTCAACGTTACGGCTGGCTCCATACTGCTGAAGGACGGTTCGCAGATCAATGCCAGCAGCTTTGGCAGAGGGAATAGTGGCACTGTCACGCTGCGATCGCAAGGTGCGGTGATCGTTGATGGTGAAGCTAGCGGTGGGCGACCAGGCGGTATCTTCAGCCAAATTAATGCTAATGCGGTGGGCAACAGTGGCGGCATTAACATCTTTGCTGAATCTGTCACAGTGACCAATGGTGCGCTTTTGTCCGCCAGCACACTCGGAATTGGTGACTCGGGCAGCATTAACATTCAGGCACAGAGGGAGGTGCGCTTTGCAGGCGTAGGTTCGGTCAATCGGTCCGCAAGTGGTGCCTTTAGCGGCGTTCAAAGCGGGGCAGTGGGCAATAGTAGCGGCATTACCATTGTTGCTGACAGCTTACTCATGGAAAACGGCGCTCAACTCGATGCCAACACGTTTGGTCAAGGGAATGCAGGACTGATCGACCTTCGGGTATTGGATGCTGTGACGCTAAAGGGCGATTCATCAGGCGTTCTTGGCGATCCTGGCGGCATTTACAGCTACATTGGTGAACGCGCGATCGGCAATAGCAGTGGCATTAGCATTACGGCACGCTCGTTCTCTATGCAAAATGGGGCAGCGCTAGTCGCCAGTACTTTTGGGCAGGGGAACGGAGGCGATATTCGCTTGCAGATTGCTGACTCTGTAACGTTAGACGGGCAAACGCCACAATTCTCCAGCGGTATTTTCAGCAGCGTCAGCCGTATTGCCCAGGGTGACAGCGGACAAATCAGCCTCGCTGCCGCTTCGCTTACCGTCACGAATGGAGCCGCGATCGCCACCAGTGCACTTGGTAATGGCAAAATGGCTGGGGTCAACATCAACGTTGCAGGCGCAGTTTCCTTCGATGGCGTTGGATTGGATGGCTTTCCCAGTGGCATTTTTAGTCGTGTGGGTCGGGGTGCGATTAAGGATGAGATCGGCGGAAACGCCATCACCGTTACGGCGCGGTCAGTCTCGCTAACCAATGGCGCACAGTTTCAAACGAGCACTCTCGGTCAACAACCCGCAGGCTCCATTAGCATTAACGCGATCGATGATGTGCGAATCGTGGGCAAGGATGCAGCGACGGGGCAATCTAGCGGCTTGTTTAGTGCGACCACCATTAACAGCAGCGGCAATGGTGGCAATGTTAACGTGGGGGCACGATCGCTATATCTGCAAGATAACGCCGTTATTTCTGCTCAAAGTAGAGGGAGAGGGAATGCTGGCACGATCACCCTTAGCCTGCACGAACGTCTGCAAGCCATTGACAGCCAGATTCTAACGACATCAGCTCAGGCGGCAGGTGGCAACATTGCGATCGCCGCCCGCATCATTGAGCTACGCGGCAATAGCGATCTGACAACAAGTGTCTTGAGCGGCACTGGCAGCGGCGGCAATATTACCTTGGGTGCACAGGCGATCGTGGCGCTTGATGACAGCGACATTCTGGCAGCGTCCCGCGACGGCAGTGGAGGCGACATTACTTTGAATACACCTGCCTTCTTCGGCTTTCGCTATCGACCGGATGCTGACAGTTCTAACATTGCGGCGCTAGATGGCAATGATCGGGTTGATGTCAATGCCAGCGGTAGGCTACGGGCGGGAAACGTGGTTGTACCCAGGGTGACATTGCAGCCAAGCCGCGTATCTTTGCCCACGGAGGTTGTAGACACCAGCCAGCTTATCGCCCAAAGCTGTATGGCTCGCAGTTTGCGTCAAGGTAGCTTTATTGTCACAGGGGCAGGCGGCTTGCCAAGTTTGCCAGATGATTTGGTGACAACACCATTTGCAACTGATGAGACAACGCTTGTCACCTCAGTGCAAGCCAACAGAGAAACGGGAAATAAAGAGGATGGAGAGCATTCAAAGACTGCATTGGGAGCGGCAGGGGCTAGTATCGTTGAAGCAGATGGTCTTTATGAACTAGAAAATGGTGGGATCGTCCTGGGTCGATCGTGTAACCGCTTCTAAGGATCGTGAATTTAATCAATCCGCAAACTGTACGGGCGAACTTAACAGACCAAACGGCATCCTGCAATCGCTTTGACAGCAAAACCCGCCCCTACCAAAGATCGAGCTTATTTAATTCCCATTCCTAAAGCAGAATCCGTAAAACCTTGAGCCTGCTTTCCAAAAGTGGAAAGTCGCTTGCATCACAGAGGAATGTCTTTGCAGAGCAATTGTCTTAGTGTTGATTTACACCAGTAACCTTAAGAAAAGCTCCATACGAGCGCTAGCCTGTTCTTGAACGCCTCCTATGCAATTTGCCTTGAGTCGTTGCAGTTGGGCAACAGATAAAATTGATTAACATTGATTCTGTTTGCTTTCAAATGCATTGGGCTGTTCTTTAATTTCTAGCGATCGTTTGTGCTTCGACGGTCAACAGTGTTCGCCCCAGACCCATCCCTGGGGCTTTCTTATCTCCGAGTCTTAGCAAGAGTTAGACCAATTTCCTTGCTACATGCTACACACAAAGCAAGCGCCTCCTGACTGTGGCTTCTCTCGTCAAAAGGGGGATCAAGCGGGGGATATAGCCAGTACTTTTTGATAACTAAAGCTCAAAGTTGAACCCTTTTTCTTTCAATTGACGGTACGTTGATTCGTCAAATTGGTAAAGTCGGGCAGCTCGATGGGCGACTTCGGTCTGGGTTTCATCTAATTCGATTAGCAAACCCATTTTGAGAATTTTTTTGCGGAAGTTGCGTTTATCAAGAGGCATTCCCAGCACCGTTTCGTAGAGGGTTTGCAGTTGGGAAAGGGTGAATTTCTTGGGGAGAAGTTCAAACCCGATCGGCTCATAACGAACCTTTCCTTTCAGTCGGGCGATCGCCACTGCAATGATTTCGTTATGGTCAAACGCGAGGGGTGGTAACTGAGTGATGGAAAACCATCCCGCCTCACTAGCATCCGTTGCTGCCTGAATGAGATGTTCTTGAAGATTGACCAGGGCGTAATAGGCAATGGTAACAACGCGCTCACGAGGGTCGCGATCGAGCAGACCGAAGGTATACAACTGCTCTAAGAACACGTCTTTCAGCCCAGTTTCTTCCTGTAGCTCCCGACGGGCAGCCGCATCCACTGATTCATCAACGCGGACAAAACCGCCAGGCAGTGCCCATTGATCTTGAAAAGGGGGCAAGCTGCGCCGGATGAGCATGACTTTGAGGCTGTTCGGCTCATCCAACCCAAAGACGACGCAATCGACAGCCAGGTTAGGACGGGAATATTCATACGTGTAGGTCATGGGTTGACATCGTGTAATTTTGACACTAAGCTTGGTGTTATAGAAACACTATCCCACAATGAAGAACGAATTTGAACTGGTAGGTGGCTCGGTTATCGGGCGAGAACATCTGCGAGTGGGCAAGAATAACCAGGATGCGTATAGCTGGAATGTATCTGAAGCAGGGGCGATCGCGGTGGTATGTGATGGGTGCGGCAGCGGGATGCATAGTGAGGTTGGTGCAAATTTAGGTGCCCGCATGATTGTGGAAACGCTGCATCGTTCTCTGAAGGGTGGTATGTGCTTGGAGCATGAGGAGTTTTGGCAAACCATTCAGCAAAAGCTATTGAACCAGTTGCAACAAGTTGCAGAGCATTTGGGGGGCGATCAAGCACAAACGGTACGGGATTATTTGCTCTTTACGAGCGCGGGCGCTGTCATTACACCTGCCATTACCTCCATCTTCACATTAGGCGATGGCGTGATTGCAGTTAATGATCAAGTCATGCAGTTAGGTCCGTTCGCCAACAATGCGCCGCCGTATTTAGCGTATGGTTTGCTGGAGGGGAACGTCTCAGAATCCCTACCGCTCAAAGCATTGCAGGTTTTACCAACTAAGCAGGTGCAGTCTATGTTGCTGGGCAGTGATGGCGTGAGTGATTTGATGGAAGTGGCTGCACACGCACTACCAGGACGATCGGATGTTGTAGGTGACATAGCTCAGTTTTGGCAGGACGAGCGTTATTTTCGCAATCCTGATCAGGTGCGGCGGCGTTTAGCACTGATCAACCGCGAAGTCACAATGCTCAATCCACAATCCCAACAATGCTCAAGGCAGCCTGGTTTGTTGCCAGATGACACAACCCTGATTGTAATTCGCAGAAAGGAGGCGGTATGTTAGGCGCGATAGCGGGTGATATCATTGGTTCCGTTTACGAGTGGAACAACATCAAGACTAAACAATTTCGGCTGTTTCGCTCAGAATCCCGGTTTACGGATGACACGGTGTTAACGGTCGCGATCGCCGATGCCATTCTAAATCAGGGCGACTATACCGACACTCTGAAGCAGTATCATCAGCGCTTTCCAGGGCCTGGCTATGGTGGTACGTTTAACGCCTGGGCTGGCTCCAGTAATAGGGAGCCTTATAACAGTTGGGGTAATGGTTCTGCGATGCGTGTTAGTCCAGTGAGCTATGCGTTTGACAATTTGGAGCAGGTGTTACAGGAAGCTAAACGCAGTGCTGCGGTGACACACGACCACCCCGAAGGCATTAAGGGAGCGCAGGCAACTGCTGCCGCCGTTTTTCTAGCACGGACGGGACAAAGCAAACCTGAAATCAAGGCTTACATTGAATCAACCTTTGCCTACGATTTGAGCCAAACATTAGATGCTATTCGTCCCAGTTATCAGTTTGATGTCTCCTGCCAGGGTTCTGTTCCACAAGCCATTACAGCGTTTCTAGAATCAACGGATTTTGAGGATGCGATTCGTAATGCCATTTCTCTAGGTGGTGACAGTGACACGATCGCGTGCATTGCAGGCAGTATTGCTGAAGCGTTTTATGGGGGTGTACCAGAGGCGATCGCCCAAGAAACTATGATTCGCCTCGATCAGCGTTTGATGGATGTTGTAGACACATTTACCACTCGTTATCCATCTCACCAAGTTCATTGAGTGATAAAATTATGGATGTCTATATTAATGGAAAACGGATTCGGGCTGACCCCAAGAAGGCGATCGGTAAAGGTGGCGAAGCGGATGTTTTTCAGCTTGATCAAACCACAGCCCTAAAGCTATTCAAACTACCGACGCACTCAGATTATCAAGGCTTACCACAGGAGCAACAAACTGCCCGCGATCGTCTTCAAATCCATCAACAAAAACTACTTCAATTTCCCCATCATTTACCATCACGAGTGGTTGCCCCCAGCGCTCTTGCCACTGATAAAGCGGGAAAAATGATTCTCGGTTACACCATGCCATTGTTGAGCGGTACTAATCCTTTGTTGCGCTACAGTGAACGCAGCTTTCGGCAAACAGGGATTTCTGCCCAGACCGTTGTACAAGTTTTTCAAGATTTGCATGACACGGTTTCTAAGCTACACTTCCATCACGTTATTATTGGTGATTTCAATGACTTAAATGTGCTGGTACGAGGGACAGAAGCTTATTGCATTGATGCGGATTCGTTTCAGTTTGAGTCTTTTCCCTGCATGATGTTTACGGCTCGTTTTGTTGATCCGTTATTATGTGATCCAAGCGCTCCTCAAGCGCTCCTGAAAAGACCTCCCACTACTGATTCTGACTGGTATGCCTTCGCGGTGATGTTGATGCAGTGTTTATTGTTTGTTGATCCCTATGGAGGCATTTATAAACCCAAAGACCCGCAGCAGAAGGTGTTACAGGCGGCACGATCGCTCCATCGCATTACAGTCTTTCATCCAGAGGTGCATTACCCCAAGCCAGCTATTCCCTATCGTGTTTTGCCAGATGAGTTGCTGCATTACTTTCAGCAGGTATTTGTACACGATCGGCGGGGAGAATTTCCACGATCGCTGCTGGATAACTTGCGCTGGATGCAATGCCCTACATGCAACAGAGAACATGCCCGTTCTGTTTGTCCTGACTGCCAACAAACGGTTCTCATTGCCGTAAAGGCGGTAACAACAGTGCGGGGAACGGTGACTGCAACGCGATTGTTCCAAACCAAAGGGGTGATTTTGGTTGCCACTGTAAATCAGGGACAATTGAAATGGGTGTACCACGATCGTGGACACTTCCATCGCGAAGATGGTTCTGTAATCCTGAACGGTGAACTAAAACCGAATCTTGACTGGCGTATTCAAGGCAACCGCACACTTCTAGGCTATCAGGGGCAGGTCATAACCTTCCATTCACATAAAGCACCCGAACGAATCGCAGTTGAAAATCTTGGCTCAATTACCCTCTTTGATGCCAATGAATCAGCTTCTTACTGGATTAGCAACGGACAACTCTTATGGAACAACCCCTACGCCCTGCTCCCCACTCTCCACAGCCCTTCCCACATCGGAGATGTTTTATCCAATCAAACCCGTTTTTGGGTCGGCTCTCGGTTTGGTTTTGGCTTTTATCAAGCTGGTAATCTCAACGTTGCCTTTGTCTTCGATGTTGATAAACCAGGGCTGAACGATCGCGTTCAATTGCCCACATGGCAAGGGCAACTCATCCACGCTACCTGCACCTTTAGCCAGGAGTATGGCTGGCTGTTCTTGACCACTCAAACGCACGGACAAATCCATCACACCTGTGTAGTCATTCAGTCAAATGGAACCATTGCTGCTACGGCTCAAGCAACCAGTGGCACCGACCATTGGTTATCAGCCATCAGCAAGAAAGATCCTGGTTGTGCGATCGCCAATTTTTTCTTAGCAGCCACCGATAATGGCATTATCCGCATCGAACTACAGCAAGGGCAACTCGTTCACACAAAGACCTTTGCCGATACTGAACCATTTGTAGACAGCAGTTGCCAACTGTTGCCTGCGTTAAATAGCTTGTATGTAGTTAGCTCTCACGAAATTTACCAACTCGCGATCGCTTAACCACAACAGATAGTCGTAGGGACGGGTTTAGCAAGTATATTTCTGCATCCTTCACTTAATGACAAAACCCGCCTCTACAAGCTTTGCCACAATTGCAATCCATTCGCTTTACTTTTTAGGAGATTCATCTCATGACAACTCAAACGCAATGTCCCATTCCTTCGCATTTCGATACTCAACGAGTCGGTGAGGTTTGGCGCGTTCCTTACCAGGAGCGGGCAGCGCAGGCGAAAGCGTGGGCAAAACAGCAGGGGTTACAACCAGCAGCAAAAGATAAAACGCGCCTTTGCTTAATGGCGATCGATGTACAAAATACGTTCTGTATTCCTGGTTTCGAACTCTTTGTCGGTGGTCGATCGGGCAATGGAGCCGTAGAAGACAACCAGCGTTTATGCCAATTTATCTATCGCAACTTGGATGTAATTACTGAAATTGCACCCACGATGGACACTCACACAGCCATGCAGATCTTTCACCCTGGTTTTTGGGTGAATGATGCAGGCGATCATCCCACACCCATGACCATGATTTCGTTAACCGATGTGCAGCAGGGTGTATGGAAAGTGAATCCTGCGATCGCCTATAGCCTGACGCAGGGCAACTACATGGTACTGCAACGGTTTGCCTTGCACTATACCCATCGACTCAGCGATAACGGCAAATATCCTCTCACCATCTGGCCCTATCACGCGATGCTGGGCGGCATTGGTCACGCGCTTGTTTCTGCGGTGGAAGAAGCTTGCTTTTTTCACGCGATCGCCCGCAACAGTCAGACCAACTTTGAAATTAAAGGTGGTAATCCCTTAACTGAAAACTACTCAGTGCTGCGTCCCGAAGTGCTGGATAGTGCTGATGGTCGCCCGATCGCCCAAAAGAATACGCGCTTTATTCAAAAGTTGCTGGAGTTTGATGCGGTGATTATTGCTGGACAGGCAAAAAGCCACTGTGTTGCCTGGACAATTGACGATTTGTTGACTGAGATCCAGGCACAAGACCCTAGCCTTGCCAAAAAAGTGTATTTGCTGGAGGATTGCACCTCGCCCGTTGTGGTTCCGGGTGTAGTCGATTTCACCGATCAAGCCAATGCAGCGTTTCAGCGTTTCGCCGATGCTGGAATGCAGGTAGTGAAATCCACAGAGGCGATCGCATCTTGGGCAGGCATTAATTTGTAGGAGCCGGACGGCTGGCAGTGAAAACCTGTTCAGCCGTCAGATGGATTTCTGGAAAGGTAGGAGAGAGAATTGGGTCAGACTGATGAAACTGGCTAACTTGATACTCACCATCCACTAATGTAAAAAGGCTCAACGTCGGTTGTTTGGGTTGTCCAGTGTAGCGACTGGCTCCCAATGCAGCATAATCAACCACCCAATACTCAGGAATACCTAGTGCCTCGTAGTCTGCCAATTTTTTGAGATAGTCATCCCGCCAATTCGTGCTCACCACTTCTACAATTAACCGCACTGATCGCCCCTGAGTAATGGTCGATCGTGGTTCCCATAGTGGGTCATCGTCGATCGTCGTCTCATCCAAAACAATCACATCGGGTTGATAGCCAGAGCGATTGGTATCAATGGGCTTGACCACACAATCTCTGGGAATGAAGTAAGGGAGTTTCAAGCACTCAATCTCGACACTGAACCGAGCGTCAATAAACCCTGAAACCTCGCTGTGCTGACCTGTTGGTTGCATCTCAACGATCAATCCATCAATGAGTTCATAGCGTCCCTCACCGTTTGGATACCAATCGAGAAATTCGTCCAGATTCATCAATTGCGGTAAGGCTTGAGTCATTATGGCTTCGCCTCCAAGAACCTATTGACCATTTTGGCATATTCTCTTCGCGTGCCCATTTCTAATCCGTTCATAAACGTTTCAAGACCCTACCATGAGGCAAAAAATAGCAGCCTCAACGCCAACGCAACCCCATTCAATTTAAGGAGAATCTTGATGTCACAAGTACCCGATCTAAATCAACTCTTTCAATCGGCTCAGGTAGAAGGCATTCTGTCTAACGATTCATTGCAAGCGCTCAATGTGCATGATATTGGTGCCCAAATTCAAGCAGGGTTGGGTATTCGAGTTGATGATGTCACCGCTAGTGAAGTCGTGCTAGTCACGATCATGCCGGATGATTCTGGCTCGATCGAGTATGGCGGCAATGCGGCGATCGTTCGTGCTGGGCACAACACCGTTCTGGATGCCTTGCTCAACTCCAACCAGCAAGACAACATTCTGGTACACAATCGTTACCTGAATGGGTTTGTCCTGTATCCCTACTGCTCCGTCTCGCAAGCCGTGCGGATGGACGCTCAGAACTATACGCCCAATCAGGGAACGCCCTTGTATGACGAAGCGGTTGTGCTTTTGGGAACCGTGTTGGCAAAAGCGCAGGAGTTTGCCGATAACGGAGTACCTGTACGAACCGTAACCCTGATCATTTCTGATGGAGCCGATGCCCATTCTCACCGAGCGTCTGCTAAAACCGTGCGATCGCTCGTTCAAGATCTGCTGCGAACCGAAAATCATATCATCGCTGCTATGGGCATTGACGATGGTGGCACCGATTTCCATCAGGTTTTTCGAGAGATGGGGATTCGAGAGCAATGGATTCTTACCCCAGGCAACAGTCAGAAAGAGATTCGGAATGCCTTTCAGGTCTTTTCGCAATCGGCTGTGCGTGCCAGCCAAAGCGCGGGTGGCTTTAGCCAAGCGTCATTAGGCGGGTTTAGCGCTTCATAGTAAAAACCCCTATTAAAGAGCATGATGAGTTTTTTGAACTGCACCAATTGATGCCGTTGATGCCGCAGTTGAAGCTAGAGGTAGGGTGTTTCCATGAGCTTTTGCCTGTTCCAAATCTGGCTAATGCAGTCCCATCCGGTTGCTAGATCGATCGGCTCTTGAGGCTACTTGCTGGAGATGAAGGGGTATGGTGTCTGCAAGTGGAAACGGCTGTAATGGCTGGTTTCAAGGACGTTCACCAGTAGCCGCAATTGCTGCCAGGACTTTAGTTAACAAAAGCTGGTAGTCAAAGGGTTTATCAACGAAGTCTTGAAAGCCCGCTGTGACTGCCCGACTTTTGTTAGCCTCGGTGACAGCAGCAGTCAGAGCAATGGCAGGAGTCAGAACAAGACCTTGCTCTCGTTCCCGTTGTCGCCACTGCTCAAGAAACATATAGCCGCTGGCATCAGGGAGCACGATATTAACCAAAATAATGTCAAACTTTTGCTGTTCGAGTATGGTTAGTGCCTCCTGCCCCGTGGTGACAAGGCTAACAGTAGCACCGGCATAGTCCAGAATATCCAGTAGGAGTCGTTGCGTCGTCGGCTCATCTTCGATGGCAAGTATGGTTAAGCCCTGAAGAGCAGGGGCGTTCTGAGTCACAGCATTACCACCTGTAGCGAAAGACATCCGTTGCCATTTTACTGCGGGGCACTGACAGGCCTTTATTAAATAAGACTGTTAGAACCCTCTGTCTCGGTCTGAAACTAAACTTTTTGCACGAACGATCGTCCTAGCAAGCCCTGGGGTCGTACCATCAGCATGATGAATAAAAGCCCAAAGGCGATCGCATCTCTGTAGGCAGAGTAGTCTCCTGGCACAAACGCTTCTACCAACCCGATGACCAGACCGCCCACAACAGCACCGGGAATACTGCCCAAACCACCTAGCACAATGACTGCTAGCCCTTTTAGCCCAAAGCCAATGCCAAAATACGGTCCTGCAATGCTGACGCTGGAGCCAACGAGCGTGCCTGCCAAACTGCCCAAAAAGCCGCTGATAAAGAACGTCAGGACGATAAAGCGATCGGTATCAATGCCTAGCAAACTTGCTGTCGTGGCGTCTTCCGCCACTGCCCGCATTGCTTTGCCATACTTGGTGGCATTAATTAAATAAGTAAGAAGGGACAAAATCACGACCGAAACGGCGAAGATTACAATTTGCACACTGCGGATCGGGATAGGATTCTCAACTGTCCCAAAATTGATTGCAGGCGGCAAGTTGCCATAAATATCTGCCGGAAAGGTATAGCTCTCTGCACCAACGAGATACTGAATCACGTTGACAATCACGAACGCGACACCGAGGCTAGAAACAACTGTTAGCAGAGGATCTGCGCCTCTTCGTCGGAGGGGTCGAAACGCCAAACGCTCGACCAGCACACTCACGAAACCAGAGAGAATGCTACTCACGACGATCGCCACTGCAAACGGCATTTTCACCGGTAACATCGCATTTGCCAGCAAGCCGTTAAACCCAAACGCTCCGCCAATCAACACATAGGTAAAGTACGCACCCAGCGTAAAAATTGCGCCGTGGGCAAAGTTGATGATGCCCAAAATGGAAAAGACGAGCGTGTAGCCTAAGGCAAAAATGGCATAGACACTGCCGATCGACAGCCCATTCAAAAAGTTTTGCAGAAAGATAGTCAGACTCATGACGTGTGTTCAATGTTTCAAACCGTCAACCGATAGACAGATGAATTAGCATTCCCTCTTGGCAAACCTCATTTCAAATAAGCAAACGTGCCGCTATTACCGTTTGCATCCATCTTGATTTGGGCAACGTAGAATTCTTTCTGCACAATTTCACCTTCAGGCGTAAACGAAATTTCGCCTAGTGGCGTGTTGTATTTGCCAACAAGCAGTTGCTTATTGAGTGCGGTTCGTAACGCTGGTAATGCAGTTTGGGTTACTTTTGACTGTTTATCTAATACCCTTAACGCCTCTACAAAGACCTGCACACCTGCAAAGGTTTGGGCACTAAACTGCGGCGGCTCTTTTTTGAACTGGTTACGATACGCAGTGCGAAAGGCAGCGTTCACTTCACCAGGTTGCTCTGGGCTATAGGCTTGGGCAATCAACACACCGTCACACAGCGCTTTGCAAACGGAAAACACATTGGATGTATTCAGCCCATTGCCGCCAATGATGAGCCCTTTGTAGCCCAGCTCTCTAAGTTGACGCACGAGATTACCACCATCTGCTGCCAGCCCAGAAATGATGACTAAATCAGGCTTGAGATTAATGGCTGCCGTTGCTTGACTTTGAAAATCAGTGTCGGTGGTAAGGAACTTTTGAACGGTGGCAAGTTCGAGGTTTTGTTCCTTCACCGTCTGCTGAAAGATCTCGGTTTCGGACTTGTTGAAGGCATCGTTCTGAGCGTAGAAGACTGCCACTTTCTTGATTTGAGGATTGATTTTAAGTGCGGCTTTGACAGCATTAGGAGCCACTACCGAAACGGGTGCAGACACACGAGCAATGTACTCACCAATTTGTGGAATGCCTTTAGCTGTGTTGGAGGGTCCAAGAACAGGCACTTTCGCACGATCGGCGATCGGATCAGCACTAAACGCCTGCTGCGACAATGTGGGTCCAACAATGCCAACTACTTTATCTTTTGTAATCAGCGCCTGAAACGCATTGTTTGCGCCCTGCTCATCGCCGCCCGTGTCTTGAAACACAAGCCGAATCGGTGTGCCATTGATGCCACCTTTACTGTTGAAATATTGCTCGGCAATTTTTGCGCCAGCGACTTCTTCTTGCCCCAGCAGCGCCACGTTACTGGTTTGAGCGACACCAATGCCGATCGGAATACCCGTAGTTGCTCCGTTCGTTGGAGACGCATTTGACGCACCAGATGCCTGCGGTGATGCACCCGTCGTTGCCGGAGGCGTATTGGGACTACAGGCAGCGATCGCGATCGCCAAAGCTGCTAAAACTGAGAGCCGAGTTGTTACTTGCATAAACCGATCGCTTAAGTCCTTTCACACATAGCATCTCACAAACCGATGGCATGACTGAAGCCAGTGTTAAAACCCTTACCAATGCTCCGAATCTTGCATCTAGCCTCGATCATCTTCCCACTTTTTAAGTAGGGTGACGCGTCAGGACGATTATGCCGAGCAATTCTGATTTCTAATCAACCATCAGCTTATAACTTAAGATTGATTTCATCATTCAACCCATCAATAGGTGACTCGTTTTTTTTTAAGAACCATGTCGTCCTGTGAAATAGTGTAAACCTGGAGAAAAGACAACAACTTAATAATGCCTAGAGTCCCTATAAGAAAACGTTTGCAGACTTTAGATAGATCTATTTCTAGTTACTAAAAGCTTTGTATGACAAATTGTTTCAGCATTCTTGAAGCACGTAAACTTTGATTTCTTCGACCGTTGTCAAAGGAATGGCTCTGCTAGGCTCAAAGGGTATAAAAAGCGTGTTGGATTCATCTGTCATCTTGGTGCTTTAGCAAGCTTGATGAATCTCTCAATCGCTAGATTGTGCCCCACGTAGCGTTTATCTATCCTTTTAATCTCGTCCTATAACTCATTGATTACGCCGAGCTATGAATCATTACGCTGCACAATGGATTGAAGATTGGTGTGCTGAAAACGGTTGGACTGACCTGTTTCAGGAACGTACCGATTATTGGGCGTTTCCTCCTAATGCGGTCATGCCAGTGCCCATTCCAACTCAAGTGCTGCGATCGATTAAGGCAAATCAGGGCTTATGTGTTGAAGAAAAGATCTGGTGCACTGCTGCTGGACTCAGCGCGATTATTGCTGCCTCGTTAAGCTATTTCTTTGCGACACCAATGCCATTGGTGGCTGCGTTTGCCTTTTGTGCGATCGTCGTGGCACGTATGGAAGACGACGACCTTTAACTTGAGTTACAGCTTTCGAGTGGATGCCATACCGCAACAGCTTTAATAGCTATAGATCTATAGCCGTAGACGTATTGGTATGGAAAACCGCTTAACCCCACAGCAATTAACAAAACTGGTTGGCGAAGTGGAACGCCTCTCACAACGCCAGCAGGACGAACTCGATCGCGACCAGGTGCAAGACATTCTGCGGGAACTGAATCTGTCGCCAGATTTGCTAGATGAAGCGATGATTCAGTTGCAGCGAAAGGAAGCGCTGGTGGTACAGCAGCGCCGTCAGCGTTGGATCATTGGTGGCACGCTCGCCAGTGTAGTCGTTGCGATTGCGGCAGTTACTGTTTTTATGCAGCAGCAAAATCAGGCGCTCACTCGTGTAGCAGTGCAGCAAAGCTGTGTTGGATCAGCACAAAAAAGTTGCGGTGTGCCAACAGCACTTAAGCGTCAAAGTAACCCAGAGGTGTTTTACAACGTGACGCTGAAAGATGCGCCTGTGGGCAAAACGCTTTCTCTCACCTGTGACTGGCTTGCTCCTGGGGGACAAGTTGTAAAGCAAAACCGTTACGAGACCCGCCAAATTGACACACCAATCTGGAATACTCACTGTCGCTATCAGCTTGACCCAACCGCACCAACGGGCAACTGGCAGGTTCGACTGTTACTCAACGGTCACGAACTGAGCAATAACCAATTTGCTGTGCAATAGCTGGATGTGCAGTGGTTAAAAGGCAGTCTATGGGACATGCGATCCCGTTGCAGGTGTTTAAGGGGCATCAGGTGATTGGGTATTGGGGCTTTGGCACGCAAGTTACCTTGGAACAGCAGCTAACGAACACATTGCGCCAGCTTGGGGAGCCGTTTTGTCAGAAGAATGTGCGGCGGTGCGGTCGATCGCCTCAGATAGAACAAACACAACACACGCCTACAAATGATGCCATTACCTGCGTTTGGGGTGCTGCCTATCTGGGATGGCAGCCGACAGACTGCAACCGTTTACCAGAGGGCACGATCGCTGCTTTATCCGCATCAGGGTTGGGGGATGGCTCCGGCGACACTTTGGATGCTTGGGCAACAGTTGACGACCAGTGCTTGCATCTAGGGCGAGAACCCTTCGGTCATGTGCTGCTGTATTGGACTCAGATGGGACAAGTGCTCTGGTTTGCGTCGCGCCCAAGCCTGCTGCTGCCCCTTATCGAAGCGCCTCAAATCAGCATTCCCGCTGTCTATGGCTATAGCTGTTTTTCCTACGTGCCTACCCCGCTCACGCCGATCGCTCAGATCCACTCTATTGCGGCAGGTACGGAGCAGACCTGGATTGCTGATTCTGATTCACGAACGCTGCTGGCACCGAGCGTTACTCGATCGCTGGAATGGCAGGAAGCGCCAGAGCAAATCCAGGAGGAGACGCTTGCCATTGCCGAACTGCGATCGCTACTGAAGGATGCGGTGGCTCGTCAAATCACTGACCTTAACGATGAGCCAGTCGGTGTTTTGCTTTCTGGTGGGCTGGATTCATCGATCGTCGCAGCCCTCCTGGTGGAAGCAGGTGTGAAAGTGCGTGCCTACACCCTGGATTTTGGAGCCGATAGCCCTTCTGAGTCTTCCTACGCTGCCCAGGTAGCTGAGTTTCTCAATATCCCGTTGGTGAAAGTCGATGCCAGTCCACGCTGTATTCGTCAGGCTCTCAGAGCCACTGCCCAGGCATTAGATGTGCCCTTTGGCGATGGTGTGACTGTCCCACTTTTTCTATTGATGCAAGCAGCCAGCCAAGACGTTCAGGTGATCTTTAATGGTGAGGGAGGCGATCAACTGTTTGCTGGCTGGACGAATAAACCGCTGATTGCAGCAGATATTTATCGCTCGACGCATCAAGCCAAAGAGACTTTCGAGCGGCAGTATCTCCGCACCTTTCATCGGCTCTGGGGCTATGAAAATCAGCTCTTTCAGCCTGATTTTGCTGCCCAAATGACAACCATCATGCCAGAAGACTGGCTTCAGGACGCGCTCAATCCTGCCTTTTCTACCACCTTGCTGCATCGTCTGCGCCGTGCCACGCTGATGCTCAAAGGCGCACAAAATATCCATCCCCGCGCCACCAATTTAGGCATGGCTCATGGGCTACAGGTACGATCGCCCTTCTGTGACTTACCGTTGGCACAATGGTCTTTTCAGGTCTCTGGTACACTTCATCTGCAAGCCGCCTGCGAAAAGTACATTCTTAAGCGTGCTGTCGAACCCTGGTTACCACCCGAAATCGTTTGGCGACAGAAACGTGGCATGGGCGTGCCCTTAAACGCATGGTGTTTCAACGAGCTGTGGCAAGAACTGGGATGGTTACAGCCCGATCGCCTACGCAAGCAAGGCATCTGGCAACCCCAGGTTGCAGCACGTATTGCGGCTGGCACCTTTGGCACGCTGCAAGGTCGCCGCATTGGTGAAAGTCTGTGGCTGCTACTGATGTGGCAAGTGTGGCATGACACGGCTCTTGGTTCACTGCCTGCCTTTTCGCTGAATCATCCCTTTTGGCTGCCGTCCTCGCTGGGGCGGCTCTATCTGCAACTGCAACGAGAGCGTCAGCAATGGTAGCAACTCCAACCCCACGACCTCCCTTCTCGCTCGCTCTGGCAGAAACACTACTCGATACCTACGGCTCACCGCTGTACGTCTACAAGGGCGATCGCCTGCGTCAAACCATTCAGCACATTACGCAAGCCATCTCCTATCCCCAGACTCGCTTTCATTTCGCTAGCGTCACCAATGGCAATATCGCCCTCCTGCAAATCTTCCGCGAGGCTAGCTGGGGACTTCATGCCAATACCCCCGGTGACATCTACCTCGGACTCCACGCAGGCTTTCATCCTAGTCAAATCCTTTACAGTGGCAGCAACCTTAACCGCCCCGAAATGGAGCAGCTTTTTCGCTGGGGCATCACCACACTGAATCTAGACAGCCTTGCGCAATTGCAGTTGTGTTGTGAAACTTGGCAAGCGTTAGCGCTGGAAAGAGCGCAGGAGCACGAAAGCGCTAAGACAGCGCACGATTCCACCACCCTTCTATCCCTTCACCCTTCCAGCCCTTCCCCCTCTCCTCCCCCTCTCCTCTCCTCCCCCTCTCCTCTCCTCGGACTCCGCCTCAACTTCCCCGCTCTCACTGGTGATAGCCGCATTGGAGTGCATCCAGATGACTTTCCCGCTGCGGTAGCTTTAGCCCACCAAGTCGGGCTCCAAATCAAAGGGCTGCATTTCTATCGCGGTACGGGCACTAATGCGACTGCTGCCTTTACCGAGGCGATCGACACTGTTCTAACGCTTGCTAGTCTGTTACCTGATTGGTCATATCTCGATTTTGGTGGTGGTTTTGGCTATCCCTATCATCACGGTGGTGCAGCGTTCGATTGGTATGAGTTTGGCACTGCCTTGAGCCATCGCCTGAACCAGCTTGATCGCCCACTTGATCTCATTATTGAACCGGGGCGGGCTGCAATCGCTGGCTGTGCGTCCTTACTGACTCGTGTTGTCTCGGTGAAATGGCAGGGCGAGAAACAAATACTAGGTGTTGATACCACCGTTGCCAATCTCTCTGTGCCGTCTGTCCACGGCGGTTATCGAGCCATTGTGACCTGGCAAAACGACCCAGAAGGAAAGCCAAAACAGCCCTTGTACCTGACGGATATTTGCGGCAACACGACGTATTCTCGCGATTATCTCGGCAAAAATTGTCAGCTACCAGCACTCGCGATCGGCGATGTTCTTGCTGTCTTGGATGTAGGTGCCTATGGTTACGCAATGTCATCTCACTTTTTGCATCGTCCGCGACCTGCTGAAGTGTTAATTGAGGGTAATAACCATCGCCTCATTCGTCAGCGAGAAGAGTACAGTGCGCTTTTGTCAAACCAGGTTTTCGTTAGTGGTGTTTTGTAATGACACTACCTTCATCTTTAGGCGCAGGTTGAGTTAAGGGTTGATTGCCTGCACAGTCCAAACTGCATTGTCACATTGATGTAGCCAGCGATTTTGGGGATCGCCCCGCAATTCCAGATGATCGACTTGGTATGGATCCAGCAGCAGCAGGCAAAAATGTGGCAAGGGCATTGTTGCATCTGGCGCGGCTACGTTGAAGGTTTCCTGATCCGTTCGGGGCTTACCTGGATGTGCCCAGGCAAACTGAGCACGAGCCGCAGCGGATAGCGCCTGCCACGCTGCCCATCGGGCTTCTTGTAGCGCTGCATCTGGGTGCTGCTCTCTCACCAACAGCAGTGTGCCAGCCAGACGAAACTGTTCGCGAGTTTCAGGGAAATACCAGCACGCCTCGCCCCACGGTAGTCGATCGATCTGTTCTGCTTTTTCATTACGAGCATCAGTAACAAACTGAAGCTGGTTTGTGCCGTCTAGAAAGCCCCGAAATACAAGTGTTCGGTTAGCAGGACGCTGATCAGCACGGACGGTTGCGAGCTGTAAATAACGAGCATAGACCAACGCTCGATTGCGATGGAGAGCACGGGCAAGGGGCGATCGCCAGGAAGCTAGAGACATAGTGAGAAGGCTTAAGGATAAAAACCTAAGGATAAGTAAAAAGACAAGAAAGGCTAGATTCTACTTCTTGCTCATCCTTTATCCTTCATCCTTTTATCTTTTCCCTGATTCACCCTTTGTCTTTTCCCTCACGACTCCAGCCATAATGGCACGTGGTAGCGGGCATCCCGTAAACCAGCATCCAGTTGCTGATAGTTTGGCTCTTTTTGAGCCACCAATGCCCAGAAAGCCGCCGAATGGTTCAAATGCACGGTATGGCACAACTCGTGAATTAAGACGTAGCGCACTAGCTCACTCGGTAGAAACAGCAGTTTGCAGTTGACGCTAATTGTTTGACGGCTAGAGCAACTGCCCCAACGAGTTTTTTGACCTCGGATAGAGGCGCTGGCAAAGGGTAATTCCAGTTCTTGGCTGATTGTCCTTAACCAGGGCAGTAAGTGCTTCTGCGCCTTGTCAGTGACCCATGATCGCAGGGCGTTTTTACATGCAGTCTGGTCAGTGATTTGTCCAAAAAGGGTCAGCTTTAAGTCAGGCTGCTCCACAGCTCGCACTCTTGGCAGCGCTGTCGGGCAGTAGTCAACCTGCCAGGTTTGCCCGATCGCTTGCAGGCAGAGATGCTGAGGCAACTGGTCAGATCGTTCTAAGCCGATGAGTGCATGACGTGTTTCAATTTGCTGTGTAACGCGATCAATCCAGCGCTGCTTACGCTCCAAAATTGCCGGAATCGTCGTGCGATCATACCCTTTTGGCACCACAACTTCTAGACTGCCTGCAACCGATATTTTGAGAGAAAGATGCTTTGCTTTGGGGCTTTCCCGCACAGTGTAGCTCGGAAGCATAGCAATATCAGTTCATTGGCTAGTTTGCGACATTCCTATTAATGCATTCGATCGCTCAAGTGTCACCCCTTTTTCTATAGAGACTTCAGCGCCTCTCCACGCCTCAGAACCGCCTATAATCAATGAAACATCCTGAGCTAATACCACTGGATGAGATCGCATTGGATGAGATCAACCTTGAGAGTGACGAGTACCTAGAGAACGATCCAGTGTTTCATGGCTTACCGCTTTGGCGATCGCTGGACCATACACTCTGGCTGCCACATTGAAACATCGACCTTAAGCTAAAGCTGCATTGCCAGAAGTGTTGGTTCGTCATGGTATCAAACATCGGTATACTGATTGACGAATAGAGCGCTAGCCATGTTATTGCAACCGTTTGCACAAAATATCACTCTCCGTCCGGCGATCGCCGACGATGTAGCCTGGGCTGCCCCACTCTTTTTTGCAGCGGGTCCAGCGGTGTTTAGCTATGTCTTCGCGTCACCATTCGAGGAATCAAAGGCGATTTTTTGCCAAGCGTTTGCCTACCCACAGCACGCCTTTAGCTACGAACATGCTCAAGTCATTGAGGTTCTCAATCAGCCTGCGGGTGTCATGATCAGCTATCCTGGCTCTTTGAAGCGCCAAGCTGACGAAAAAGTACACCAGGTGATGGCGCGCATTCTGCCGCTGCGTAAGCTACCTAAGATTTTGGTCAACCTGGCAGACCTGACGCGCATCAAGCAAGAGGTTGCCGCTAAAGACTACTACATCTTGGGCCTAAGTGTAATCCCAGAGCTTCGTAATCAAGGCTTAGGCACCTATCTTTTGCAGCAGGCAGAACGGCAGGCGCAAACGCATCGCTGTCAGGCAATGGCGCTGGATGTTACTTATACCAATACTGCTGCTAGGCAGCTCTTTGAGCGTCTTGATTACCGGGTTACGTGTAGCAAATCTACTCATCGATTTGACCAGTTAACTCGCTCTGGTGGGCTGCATCGCCTGGTCAAACCTCTGGCAAGTCCAGGTGCCGAGAGTGATGAGCAAGGCTGACGGCTGACGACGATCGACGTTAGGCTGGTGTTGGACTCCACTGTAACGTTGGTATGAATCTTCCAGACCTTGATAGTGCAACGATCGATCGCGTTCTTGAAATGGCATGGGAAGACCGCACACCGTTTGAGGCGATCGAACAACAGTTTGGGCTGCTCGAAAAACAGGTGATTGCCCTCATGCGCCGAGAAATGCAAGCGTCGAGCTTCAAAATGTGGCGCAAGCGAGTCACGGGACGCAGTACCAAACATCTTAAAGAGCGAGAGTTTTTTGCCGGACGCTTTCGATCGCACCAACAGAAAGGCTCTTGAAGCAAGCTTAATGAGTAAGCAGTGAAGGGGTAGAAGGGTGAAGGAGTGAAAGAATAAGGTGATGCAGTCGGCAAGCGGTGGAGTCATGAGCAAGCTGATTCATCCGCCTTAACGAATGCGCTATAAATCTGGAGGCTCAGAACATGGAGGCTCAGAACTTAGAAACTCAGATCAAACAAAAAGCGCTGGAGCTAGGCTTTCATAAGGTTGGCATTGCAGCGATCGACTCTGCACCAACTGAGCTAGCGACTAAGCCAACTATGAGCTTAAGCACCTGGTTACAGAAGGGCTATCACGCCGACATGAACTGGATGGAGAACCCCAAGCGGCAAGAAATTCACCAGGTCATGCCCGATGTGCAGTCTGTCATTTGTGTGGCGCTGAACTACTACAGTCCAGCCGATCGTCCTGACAGCGCCACTGCAAAAATTGCCCGTTATGGCTGGGGACGCGATTACCACAAGGTGCTGCACAAAAAGCTGAAAGCGCTGACAGCCTGGATTCGACAGCAGAGTGATGCTGTGGAGGCTCGTTTCTATGCTGATACAGGACCAGTGCAGGACAAAGTATGGGCGCAGCAAGCGGGCATTGGCTGGGTGGCGAAGAATGGCAATCTGATTACACGCGACTACGGCTCCTGGGTGTTTTTGGGAGAAGTGCTGACGAATCTGACGCTTGCACCCGATCGCCCACACACAGCCCACTGTGGCACCTGTACGCGCTGTATGGATGCGTGCCCGACGGGTGCTATTCCGCAACCGCAAGTCGTGAATGCAAATCGCTGCATCGCGTATCACACGATCGAAAACCGGGCAGAAACGTTACCAGAGGCGATCGTTCCTCATCTTCAGGGATGGGTTGCAGGCTGCGATGTGTGTCAGGATGTCTGCCCCTGGAATCAACGCTTTGCCCAGCCCACGGATGTGGCTGACCTCCAACCGCATCCCTGGAATGTCACTGCTACATTGCCAGAACTAGCTGACCTGACTGATGAAGAGTACGAGCGACGCTTTACAGGCTCCGCCTTAAAACGAATCAAACCCTGGATGCTGCGGCGTAATGCTCGAGCAAATTTAGACAAAAAATCGTGAGATGCGACTGCTGCGCTTTCAACGCCTAGCCTTAAGAAAAGGTAAATTTATGGGAAAACCTGGCAATTCTGTTACTTTTCTTAACAATGCAGGCTATAACTGTCAGTAGAGATCACTATTGCTCCTGGACAAGATGTCCCCATCAGTCGCTTCTACTCAACCACAATCTGCTTCACTGCAACAGTTGCAGCTTGAAACCGAGGCGCTAAAAAAGTATTTAGCAGCCCAAAAAGTGATCATTGCTTCGCTTGAAAGACGGGTAGGACGATCGCTTGATACGCTAGACGTACATTTACAGTCGCTCATTACCACAAGCGAAGAATCAGCTCTTTGGTACGAGCACCTGCATTCGATGCAAAACGAGGTCAATAGCCTGTGTGACCTAATGTCAGACACGATGCTGTTGCAAAAATTAGAGGCGGGTAAGGTTGAGGTTAAGCTTGAACCATTGACGCTGGAACCGCTTTTAGTTGCGGTGAGCCGCCACTGGCGGAACCCCAAAGACGGTAGTACTAACCGTTTAATCTACGAGATTGCCTCTGATTTACCACCGGCACTTGCCGATCAAGAACTCGTTGAGGCAGTGTTGACCGACCTTTTAGCTAGAAGCCTCAAATATTCCGACGCGGTTTCACCTGTTGTCTTGGGGGCTGAAAGCCTTGGCGATCGTATCAATCTCCGCATTACAGCACAACGGTTTGCTCCTGCTGGTAGTCGAGACTTCGCGACTGAAATTATCCTTTGCTGCCGCCGTATTGAAGTGCAGCGAGGCGAAGTAACCTGTCAACAACATCCCGATGGGCTACAAACAGTGACGATCGCGCTCTGCATCGCGTCTCACTAGGGTAACAGCACTCCTCCTAAAACCTGCCCCGATCGCGCTCTAGATCATAGATGACTTTCTCGACGTACCAATTGGGCGAGTTGCCTGCGTACCTGAGCGTTGCTTGCGTAAACAGGCGTTCTGCCAGTGCACGATCGTCATGCACCAAGCGAAGAAGCTTGCGCCGAAGGGAGCGACTTGCTTGCGTAAACGTAGCGCCATTGGCTGGGTGAAAGGCTATCGTTCCAAACGATCGCTGTGTAGACGGCTGGAGCTGACCACGATCGAGTAGCTTATTTGCTCCCAAACAGATTGCCACGCTGCCACCGAAGGCGATCGCCATTACAGAGACGCGCTCGGCTAATGGTACTTCTGGTGCTCTGGTTGCATTAACCAGTTGTATTCTCTCTGGCGCAGACGATGTTGCGACTGCAGGTACCCCAGACGTTGCCAACAAACTACTGACGATCGCACTTATGCCTAAAGAAACGGCTGGCGCAAGCTGACGCTTTAGAGCAGAACGGACTAAAACAGAACGGAACATGATTGGTTTATCAACTCAATATATTCGGTTTACTCTTTTAGTTTGACTGCGAACTATGACAACGGTATGACAGCAAGGGGGTGGCTAGATGCACTGCTGCACGATCGTCTGAAGGTACTTCTGATATTGCTCAAGGTCTCCTATTAATGACAGCAAAAGGGATTCTCTATCAAACGCCCTCTTTCACGGGGAAGCGATCGATGAGTTGCATAGCGCGTTTAGCATTGTTTTTAAGCTCAGTAGGCACATGGGGCACGTGGGGAATTTGTGAAAGCACATCTAGCGTACGGCGCAAAATGCGGACAACATCGCCTTCATCGAGACTGGTATTGGAGCAGAGTTCTGTCCATTCCACACCAAGCGCCCACTGCTCTACCAAGCCGACTAGCTCATATTCTAGCCAGACTGGTAGCACCACCTGATACTTACGCTGAAACTGGAACAGGCGACGACGAATGCCCCGCAAGCCTCCCAGTGCTTCTTCGACTTCGCTGGAAAGGTCATAGCGCGTCCAGCTATCGGGGCGAGAAACTTCGGTAACCAGGGCAGCGCAGGCGGTTGCCAGATGGTGTGGATCGAGGACGTTGAGTTCACCCGACATGAGCGCTAGACCGAGCCAGAGTTCGTTATCGCCCCGAATGGCAGCGGCTGCTTGCCCTAAGGGCGTCGGTGTTAAGTCATCCAGGCAACCAAAGTGTTGCAGAATTTCAATCAAATCAAGAAACTCTCGCCAGTGCTGCTGAGACTGTCGATCGAGCTTGCTTTTGCGATCAGCAATTTCGGTTTGCACCGCGCTGATCCGCTTTTGCCGTTTGAGAATGGTCGGGCGATTGCCCCAACTGTTGACTGGATGAGACTCGATTTGTCGCTGCACTCCTTCCATACGCTGAAGCTGCTCATACACTTCGGGTGCATCGTCCATTGGGGATGGTAAAGCCGGAATTTGGCGAGCGATGACGGCTGTTGCCTCGTTCCCAGACTTCATCTGTCCTGGTTTCAAGGGCAGCTCTGGCGGTGGAGCCAAATGATCGACACCACTCAGTCGAGGAATTTCGCCCCGTAGCCCCACAACATCGCCAACAGTGACGACATACCAGCGGTTGTTCTGTCCCAAGCAAATCAGGTAAGGAAACTGACCAGAACCAGGAATTTTCATCACGAGCGCGGCTGGCATCGGCTGAGCAACTGGCACATTGCTACCCTTAAGGCTCAGCACCGTGCCCGCGATTGCAAATGACAATGCCACAGGCAAATCACCTGCGCGCAGTTCGTTTGCCTGGTCTTGCAGAATTTTTAGCAATCGGCGCTCTTCCTTCATGCGCTCTTGCAGCTTTTCATACTGCGCCAGCAGATCCCAGTCCACGGCTTCTAACTGCGATCGTAGTTGGGCAAGCTCGGCTTCTAAGTGGGCGATCGCTTCCTGTTGCGGGCGTAGATACAGCGTCGAGAGATATTGCCCAAAACTGCGCTCCACCAACTCCTGAGCTTCTTCCAGCGTATGGGTTTGCAGCAAATTCAGCACCATACCGTAGCTGGGTGTAAATTGGCTTACCAGCGGGTCAGCCCCCACAGTGGTTAAGTATGCCGCCTCTTTTGCTCCCTCAAACGGTGTTTGTACCGTGACTACGTGCCCCTGGCTATCCATCCCACGCCGTCCTGCCCGCCCTGCCATCTGCAAGAACTCGGAGGCGTTTAGAAGGCGGTGCCCCAGATCGGTTCGCTTCGACAGGCTAGAAATCACCGTTGTTCGAGCCGGCATATTGATACCCGCTGCCAGCGTTTCTGTGGCAAAAACAACCTTAATGAGGCCCTGCTGGAAGAGTTCTTCTACCAGCCCTTTCCAAGCTGGTAAAATCCCGGCATGGTGTGCAGCAATCCCTTGATACAGCGGCTCGATTTGTCCCGCTCGTCCAGCTTCGGGGTTCAGCGCTAGAAAGGTATCAATCTGGGTTCGCAATTGTGCGGCTTCTACCTCATTCACCATTGATAACGGCGCATCGCTGACCGTTGACACTGCCTGGTCGCAGCCCCGCCGACTAAAGATGAAGTAGATCGCAGGCAGCATATCCTTTTGCCGTAGCTGACTTAGCACAAACGCCAGGTTTGGGCTTTCCTGCCGTGGTCCTCGTTTTCCTGGTGCAGCACCTCTGCCCCCCTTGAGCTTGAGGCGAGGATTAATGCGCTTCTGACTGTCATCGAGTAGTGGAAACAAGCCCTTGGGGTTGCAGAAGTGAAACTCTAGCGGGACGGGTCGAAAATCTGAATAAATTAGATCGGTAGGACCATGAACTTGATGGATCCAATCGGTCAACTGATCGCTATTGGCAACTGTGGCAGACAGTGCCACTAATTGAATTTCGGGTGGACAGTAGATAATTGACTCTTCCCAAACAGTGCCCCGCTGGCGATCGTTCATGTAGTGGCATTCGTCTAGCACAACTGCTTCCACACCTGTAAGGGAGGTGCCTACTTCCCCGATCGGCGTGCCGTACAGCATATTGCGAAAAATTTCCGTCGTCATCACCAGGATGGGTGCATCCCGATTCACGGAAATATCACCCGTCAACAGTCCCACGTTGTCGTTGCCAAAAAGCTCTCGAAAGTCACGCAGCTTTTGGTTCGAGAGTGCTTTAAGGGGAGTCGTGTAAAACACTCGCCGCCCTCGCTTCAGCGCCCGATGGATGGCATACTCTCCAATCAGCGTTTTACCCGATCCTGTAGGGGCACAGACAACGACCGATCGCCCTGCTTCCAACGCAGCGATCGCCTGCTGTTGAAAATCATCCAGATCGAAGGGAAACAGAGTTTTCAGGTCTAGCCCTGACGCTAAAGGAGAAACAGTCACGCCCAAAAATCCTAACCGTGGTGGAGACAAAGCAACCGACGTTTTACGATCGTTCATCCATCATATATCTTGACCCTAAATCCACTCTCTCGTGTTGCGTCTTCGTGGGGTCGCTCTCCATTAATGCCACTTGCTTGCAGCGTGTAGCCGTTCCTAGCTCCGGTACGGTTTATCAAGTCAGTGCCTAGAAGCGCGGGTGCCAATGAAAAGTGGTGCGACGAGTAACCTCAGACTTAATAGCTTCCTCCTTGAATAAGGAGAAACCGGGGATCGCCTCCTTCAAGGTCTTTTACGCTTTAAGCGTTCCTTTGTAAATAGCACTTGAGGGCAGATGGCAATCTGTCTGCTGTGGGCTATATTGTCAAAGGGTGATTAGCGTTTAGTCAACACAGTCACAACGCCTCTGCCTTAAAAGCAGTAAGCTAGTGGCTCAATGTGATGATTCAAGCGCATCAATGAGGCATCTTGCCCTTTGGCAGCGGTGCTTCCTTAACCAACATCAGTGGGTAAGCCTAATTTGAGTGGACGCTGGACAGGAAACTGCGCCCGTTATGTAACTCAAGCGGAGGAACCAATTTATTGGGGCTAATCTCGGTCATGCCGAGAGAGACACCTTCCAGTCTTAGCCCGGCAGCTAACTCCGTCGGCAGTGGGAGGAGTAACCCAAAACTATTGCTTCACCAGCTATGGTTATGGAGTCTCCTTGTGGGTACTAGTTGAGCGCCAGGCAAGCGTTACTGTACCCGTTACCTGACCCACCTCTCGTACACTTTATTCTTGAGAGGTTAAACCGTGAATATCTTATCAATGCTTGCACGTCTGCAAGATGCATTAGGCTGCTCTGACCTCACCAAGCAAATGGTGCTAGTGCCAGCTACTTCATCGGAAGCGCGATCGACGAAAGAAATTAATCTACTGGTTGGCTACAATGGTTCTCCGCGTAGTCAGACAGCACTGGATCTAACTCTGTGGATCGCCCATCAGACGCGGTTGGCAACAGGCAAGCAGGTGGTTGTGCAGGTTGTCTATGTTGTCCCTCTAGAAGAGAAATGTCAACCCTTTTCTTCGCTGCCCGCACACCTTGTTGGTGATCAGGGTGGTGACGAGGCGTTGTATCCTAGCGCGATCGGTAGAAGTTATCGTCATGCCGAAATAGGAAATCGTGCCTATGGTGCTGTGGCTGAATTGCCCGTAAGAGCGACTGCTGCCTGCCAGTTAAACCAGTTTGACCAGGCAGATCTAATTCTTTGGCAGGCTCGTCACATGGCAGACGAATGGCGTGGGTCGCTAAAAACGCATCTTCGCTTTGGTTCAGTTGCTGCGGAACTGCGATGTGTCGCTCAGGCAGAATCAGCAGCACTGCTGTTGTTAGGCTGTGAATCGGCAGCACATCCACTGATAGAACAGTTAGGAAGTGGGTTCCCTTATGCCATTCTTGGCATTCCACCTGCAACTGCAACTCATTAGACCTGATCGGTTAAGCACGGTTGCCCAAAATGACCCATTAAAAGGATTCCTAAAACAGCCATTAGGAATCCTTTTTTGTTTGAAGTCAGTTACTCCGATCGCTTAGCGCGATCGATCTCACGTTGCAGTTCCTCAATTTGACGGCGCAGCTCATCCACTTCGGCTCTGGACGTTGACGAGGGGTTTGCCGCTGTTGCTGAGGGTACGTCAACAGAGCCTTCAGCCCCTGCACGGGGATAGTTACCTCGCTGAATCTGCCGATAGTCATCCGAAACTGACCACTCGCGCAAAAAATGCACACGCTCTACGGTAAATGGATGGGTGAGAAAAATGCCTGTTGAAAGGTTGTTGTATAGAAAAAATTTGTAGACCTGGTTTAGCCCATCCTGGTCAAGTTCCTGATAGCGTTCTGATTGTCGGATAAATTCATCTAGACTAATTTCATGAGCGTGTTTGCTGCTGCCGCCTGCAATCTTCATCATGCTGTGCAGCACTGGGCTGAGGTCGTCTGCTACCAGGAGAGCGGCGCGATCGGCAGAGAGTTCCGCTTTGCGCTTCCATTCTGCAAATGCCAGCAGTAGCCCCGTTGTCACTAGATTGCTCAACCCAAAGGTGCGCTCTGCCAGCCCAGAAATAATTTGATTCACCCAAAGCGCCATCCGCACTAGTGTGGTGTGACCGCACTTAATATGACCCAGTTCATGAGCAATAACGGTTCGCAGTTCGTGGTCGTCGAGCAAATCCAGCAAGCCGCTGTTGAGAACCATGCTGGGAAACTCCTGCCCCAGCGCCAGCGCATTCACAAACGGATCTTGGGAGATAAAGAGAACGGGTTCTGGATGCATATCCAGGTCGCGGACACATTCTCGAAAAATTTGATAAATGTTGGAGTATTGGCGCGGTCCTACCTGGATGCTGTTGCCCATCTGATAGACAAACTGCGGACGCTCAGAGAGAAACTCGACAAAGGTACGTGCAACCAGATCAAAACCAGGAACGCTACGAAGCGCTTGTTCGGCTTGACGATCGAGCGGATGGCGGAAGGCTTCGCTGGAAATTCCAGTGTAGGTAGGCATGGGGAAAGAAAGAATAAGGGATAAGGGCTGAAGGATAAAGTGATTGGCGGGATCTGGCTTTTGATCCTTTCGCTTTGCTCCTCAACTTACGTCTTTCTAATTTAGCCTTTACGGCTGCTGCAAATGGCAATGGGAATGCCGATGTTATTCTGTCCAATCAGAGTGTGGTGAGTAACAACAGCACGTTTGCGGCAGGTAGAAATGAGCAGTCATCCAAGCGCGATCGCTGGTAAGGGCTATCCTGTGGTGCTAATGGCGATCGTACTGGCTAATTCGATGCAGAAGAGGTGAAACAAGTTTGAATGTTAAAAAGTAGATGGTTGGCAGGATGGGCAGCTTTAATATTAGGATTATCAGTCATTTTCTATTGGCAAACTCGCCCTATAAACTACTCCCACTTAGAGAATTTGTTGATAGCAAAAAACTGGAAAGAGGCAGACCAAGAAACTGCCCAGGTCATGCTTAAAGCTTCTGACCGGAAGTGGTGGCAATCAAAAGATGAAAACTTAATAGAAAGAATTTCTTGCAATGACTTACAAAAAATTGATCGGTTATGGATTAAGCATAGTAGAGGAAATTTTGGTTTTAGTGTACAGCGACCAATTTGGGAACGTGCTGCAAAGATCTATGCCAGCGATTGGGATGAAGCCTTTGAAGTTTTCTCCACTCAAGTTGCATGGAAAGCTGCAAATAACTCGTACCAGTATCCTGAGCTAACTTTTTCCTCAAATGCCCCTCAAGGTGAACTTCCATCATTTTATTGGATGATGGAGATGACTGAACCAGGTTCTGCTTGGACTTGGCAAGCAGAACGCCTTTTTCATCGCATGAAGGCTTGCAACCTGTAAACCTAATCTCCATTGTGAAACGTGATTTCAGTGTGATGACCGATCATTATGGTTTCCCTGCTTACGCTGGAATCGTTGTAATCAAGGGGTCAGGCACCGGGAAGGAGCGTTGCCGCAGCAGCGTAAATTGTCGTAAGCCCGCATCATAAGCGAAAACCTTACCAGTCTCGATTTCGTACATCCAAGCATGCAGATTCAGTTGCCCGCTATGCAATTTGGACCGCACGACAGGATACGTTTCTAAATTCTCGATCTGCGTCAACACATTCTGCTCGATCGCGATCTTGAGCAAGCGCTCAGGCTCCACGTGTGCATAATTATCTAACACCAACCGCCGCGTCGCTTCGCCATGGCGCTTCAACCAGTCGTAGACCAGCGGCATCTGCTCACTCAACGTGCCGATTTGCAGCAACCCCTTCATAGCCCCACAGTGGGAATGACCACAAACAATGATATCCCGCACACCAACTCCAGCGACCGCATACTCTACCCCAGCAGCTTCAGCACTACTAGCGGCACCATAAGACGGAATGATGTTACCGACATTCCGCATCACGAAGAGTTCACCGGGCTGAGACTGGGTGATTAAGCAGGGATCAATCCGTGAATCGGAACAAGTAATGAAGAGAACTTCAGGTGTCTGCCCATTCGACAGTCGTTCAAACAGTGCTCGATTGGTGGTGAAGTAGTCGCTGTGAAACGCATTGAGTCCTTGGATCAGACCGGTCACTGACATAAATCGCTTCCTACTGCCGATAAGGCTAGTGAGTGTACTCGCACTACATCCTTAAAGCGGATGTTGTTCTATTCTTCCCTTACTACACGCGAAGCATAACATTTTCCGTACTTCTGTAAAGAAATGCTAATAAGTGACTGGATCAAGGGGTGCACGATCGCACGAAAAGTCCTTAGGTGCTGCCTAAGTTCAATGATGAAAGGATGGCAGCCTCAGCATTGCTGCTATGGGCAAACGTGACTTCAAGGTATGGTCATGCACTGACGTCAAGGGCAGAGCAAGTTGACTAGGGAATTTGAACCAACGGCGTTCCCCAAGGGTGTGCAAAGCACTGAGGCGTGAGTATTCAATCTGACTTATGTGCTTGAGCTAGTTGTTAGTCGATGCAATGAGTGCCTGCTTGCGTAGCAAGATTTTGTCGATGCGCTTAACCAGGCAGCTTTTCATGTTCTTCTTAGACTTCGTGATGAGTTGTAAGCCGCGCTCGTATAGCTGTTGAAACAAGGCTTGCGAGACATAGCCACGATCGCCGAACAGTTTGCCCAGTAAGACCTGGCTCAAGTCAGGCACGGGCTTACGGCTGTCGGTGTTCAAGGCGTCAGCTTAAGCATCAGCAACTCGCCTTCATTGACAATCAGGTGGAGTTTGAAGTCAAAGTGCCAGCCCACGGAGTACTTACCCCATTGCGCTTGTCCTGAGAAAACCTTGTGTGCGTGCGCCCTCGCAGGATGACACACCGCAAGGGGAGTTGAGTCGATGAACGCGCTTCCGGTGCAGTTGCCTTGGCGCATGTGTCAGAAGCAGCACAAGCGCATCAAGCACTACGGCATCAGCTCGATAAAACGGGTGTAACGAAACACCTTAGGAAAGGCACATCGCCAGTGCGGCAACATACACAAAGTATAAAACGCCTTGAAGGTGCGAAAACCAGAGCCGTGAAAGGCGACAGCATTGACGAAGCCGATCCTTTGGAGCATCGTCATCACTTCGCTCAAGCCCAAGCGAGAAAGGCTCCGGCGTTCAACGAACTTACGTTAACAAACAGCATTGCGAAACCAATCAATTGCAGTAGAACTGCATCCAAGTTAAAGATGTGGGATTGTTTGAGCACCTGTAAAGTGCTAACTCTAATCATCAATGCCCCCACCAAAGCTGAGGGCAGACAGGAGAAGGGTATCTGTCATCACTTTTCCTATCACTTGGCTGAGTAAGCGGAAGGTAACAGAGTATCTAGATTTAATATCTGCTCAACAGCAATAAAGGCTGAAATATCCACAATTTTTAGTTGCACCGTCAGCACAATAAGAAGGGTGTGAAACTGCCACACCCATTAAAAGTTCTTGTTTGAGATGACGTTCTTTTGATCTGTTCTGGAACATATCGATCGCCCCAAACGGTATCAAGATAATGCCAACAGGTTAGACAACTAGTAGCGAAACAAGGGACGCAAACGTAGTCCTACCGCTGTTCCAACTAGAGCGCAGAGAATCCAAACCCAACCGTGCAGGCTGGTTGAAGCAATCCCACCAAAAAAGGCGCTGACATTACAACCGTAGGCAAGAAATGCGCCATAGCCCATCACTAAACCGCCGATCAAGGTTGCTACTAACGATAAGCGTGAAAGCTGGAATTTGAATAGCAACCGTCCTGCTAAGGCTGCTGCCGATAGTGCCCCCAAAACAATCCCCATATTCATCACGGAACTGACATCGGCAAACACTCCCCGGCTAAGAGACTGCTGTGCCGCTTCACTACTCCAGAAGGGGCTAGTGGTTGAGTCCCAACCTAGAGAACTGGCAACTTCGGCTGACCAGAGAGCAAAGCCCCATGTAACGCGCCAAGGCTGCCCAGATAATATTAGTGTCAGCCAGTTAAGCACAGCCAGAACGATCGCCCCTGTGACCAAAGACCAGGGACCGCGCAAGAGAGAAAATGGTTGCGCTGATTTTGTCTGTTCACTGCTTGGTGCCTCTTGCCTACGATTGCTCCACCAACGCAAAACTCCAGCAAGTAGCATGAACACCACAAGTTGAAGCACGACTGCCCCCACCCAGCCGATGCTTGTACCGAGCGCGATCGGTGGAGTGGCGGGTAAGCCAGCCCATAGCTGACGAGTCAGACTTGCCCAAAAGGCACCGATGCAGAAAGTAATCAGGGTAATCACCATTGGAAGACTGCCACCGCCAAGAGTGTAGAGTGTGCCACAGCCACAGGCTCCACCTAGCTGCATCCCAATGCCGAATAGAAAGGCACCGATCGCTCCCTGTACCCCTACTGGGGAAATTGCCCCTCGTACCGATTGGTCAAAGACAGAGCCATTCGCCAAAACAGGAGCAAATAAAAGGGTTGCGATCGCCAGCATCACAAGTTGGGCATACATGCCACGCACATCGCGATCAACCAGAAGCTTGCGGTAAGCCGACGCAAAGCCAAAGCTGGCGTGGTAAAGCGTCATGCCCAGCAAACCACCAATTAAAAAGAGAGCACTTTGCTTCCATCCATAAGGGGTAAGGGCAATCGCGCCTGCTGTAAAGAGAGAAAGTGCGATCGCAACAATCAAACGTTGCGATCTCAGAGGGGTTGTGAATGAATCAGTCTGAATCACTTCTTTGGAGGTTGCTTAGGAGGGTCAGAGGGTGGTGGATCGCAGCTCGCTTGGGCAACGGGATGACCCATTGTGTTGATCAGGGCAATGGTTCCCAGGCTCAGTGCAAGCGCGATCGTCATTGAACGCACAAAATTCATGGTAAATCTCTCAATTTGTTGTTGAGGTTAACGTTTTTTCAGGTCCAGTCGCAACTGGTAAGTCGGTTGTGCTGTACTCTGTCCAGGAGCCTTCATAGACCCGAACTTTGGGATAACCCAACAGGTGCTTCAGCACAACGTACTGTAGAGTTGCCTCACGTCCCGTGCTACAAGAGACGACGATGTCATCAGATGGCTTAATACCCCGCTCAGCAAGCAACGCACGGATCTCACTAAGAGATTTTAGTTTGTGTGGATTCTTTAAGCTTTCCTGAGCATTATTAGCTTCAGTGAAGGTAGGCCACGGAATGTTTTTAGCACCAGGAATATGCCCGTTACGAATCCAGATGTCTTTCTCGCCCCGGAATAGTTCCGGTGGGCGTGGATCGATAAACACTACTCCTGGCTTGCCGATCAAATTCTGCACCTGGCTTAGATTCACTCGAATTGAAGGATCATCTTTCAAGACAAATTTACCAGGGGAATAACGGAGAAACTCTTTGGTGACAGGCTGGTTAGCGTTTTTATAGCCAGCGTAACCGCCATCTAAAACAGCGATCTCCTTTACCCCAGAGCGCTCTAGTAGGTAAGCTACCATCGTTGCACCCAACACATCATTGCCACTGGAATAGACCAGCACCTTACTGCGATTGGATACGCCCGCCTTTGAAAAGGTATCAGCCAACTTGGTGTTATCCCAGTATTGCACCGGTAAAACGCCGTTAGGTCCTCTAAAATTGCTATCAGCAATATTAACTGCACTGGGCAGATGTCCAGCAATGTACTCCAATGGAGCTGTTCGGACATCCAAGACGCTCAAATTAGCATCTTTAGCATGAGCCGCAACCCAGTCAGGAGCGACAAACTGAATCGTTGCCTTAGAGGTGGCAGCTTGAATAGAGGCAGGCAACACCGGAATCACAAGCAAACTGGCAACTAGAGTCGCGAGAAACGCAAATGTACGCGGCTTCTTCAACTTCGCCCAAAGAGAGTTCAGTCGCATGATCGGTCCTTCAAGAGTGGATGAATTTAATACTACGGCAACCTTGTAGAGAAACCGTATTTTCTACGCCTTATGCATACTGCCATAGGAAAACATCTGATGCAAGGAATTTTGATAAAAAAATGCAATTTGTCGATCGATCAACGCTTATTGCACTACATGTACCATTGCAATGGCGGAGATTCAGTCTCAGTAGTGAGCGTTACCTCTACACAATTTAAGTAATTGCTTTGGCGAACCGTTGATTAAGAAGCTAGCCTTGCTCGAGACGTTGCAAGACGCTCGCCGGACATACTGAATTACGGCAGAGTAAAGATTGGAATAACCGCTTGGAATGACATCTTGGAAAAACATTACTAAGCAGGAGCACAGAGCGAGCAAGTGCATAGTGGAGCCGATGCTGAGATTTAAGACGTTCAATACGGCAGGACAAACCTTGAGTGAAATTAAAGTGATGAGTATGATTTGCACAAGCCAAGTGCAAGGATTCGATCGAGGGGACAGCATGTCTCAAGTGAAAGTTATCGAAGCCCTCTTTAACACTGCTGCTTAGAACAATGTGAACGATGCAGAGCGTTCATCCAGCAGAAGTATTTGCGACACAACCACTGCTAAAACCCAGCTCTCATGCCGATATGCTTCATACCTTCAGCGATGCCGAACTGCAATCTCAAGGATCACCCACGACAACACCAATTAAATTGAGGGCGGTTTCTTACCTTGCGCCGAATTGGTTTGAGTTTTATCAAGCAGTCGTTTCTTCTTTGGGGCGCAGGCTGCAAGTAGAGACTCAGCTTGTGCAGGCCCATTGTGATCCACTTCACGACCCTTTATTAGATCAGGATCAATGGGATCTCGCGTTTATCTGCGGTCTACCGTTTGTGCGTTATCAACGGGTAGCACCTAAGCAGCTCCGTGCGATCGCCGCACCCGTCATGCAAGCGTCTCGTTATCAAAACCGTCCGTTTTACTTTGCCGATGTGGTGGTTAAGGCTGACAGTGGCTTTCACAGCTTTGCAGATCTGGCAGGTGCCACTGTTTGTTACAACGATCCTGGTTCTAACAGTGGCTACTATTTATTGTGCGATCGTCTGCTGCAAGAAAATGCCCCTCGTTTTTTCAGCAGCGCGATGCAATCGGGTTCACACCAGCACTCAATGCGTTGGGTTTTAGAGGGAAAGGTGGCTTGTGCTGCGATTGATAGCACCGTCCTGGAACAAGAATGTCGCCTCTTTCCAGAGCTATCCGGGCTGCGTGTAATTGAATCCATTGGTCCCTGCATGATGCCGCCTGTTGTGCTCGCTCAACATTTGGGTGAGGCGCTTATCCAACAGGTGCAAGCAGCTTTGCTCAAACCGAATGCACTACTGCAAGCAGCAATGAACCGGATGGCAATGGAACGCTACGCCGCTGTGACTGATCACGAGTACGGCGCGATCGCTCAAATGTTTGATGCGGTGGTAAATGCAGGCTATGCGTTGTGAGTTGCCTGTGATGGAATGGTAACCACCGCTTGACTGGCTTTTAGGCTGATAAGGCTGACAGCTTGTAGCCTGATGGCTGCTTTCGCAAAGGCACACGGCTCAAAGACGACAGCGCTCCATCACCTTGCTCACAATGGAACAACGCCTTCTGATAAAGCTGCTGAAACAATGCCTGTTGCGTCCGACTGCCACCAACATCAGGCATTTGTGGCAAAACGGGCTTCAGTTGAGTTACGGCGGCTGTCCAATCACCGTTGGCATAGGCAACCATCCCTTTCGCCGCAGGGAGAACAATGTCAGACCAAGTTTTTTGTCGGGAAGCCTTGACGGTTGCAACGTGGTTTAAGCTGTCGAGCATTTCCGTTACCCAATCAGAGTAGCCAGCACGGGATAGGGCACAGATGTAATGCAGATCTTGAAAGGGCAGGGTATGTTCGTGTAAACGCTGATGGAGATAGGGGGCAAGCTCCTGCCAATGGTTTCCCACATTGACCCCTCGTAATTCTAGACGCAGCAACGTGGCGATCGCACCCACCTGATCTTTAGGTGAGGTCTTGTTTGCCTTGCCCCAGATGTGGGTGTCATAGAGCCGCAGTACCGTTTGCAAGTCTCCTAATGCCAGGTAATACAACGCAGTATGCCACCAGTTGTGGGTGTAGAGCATAGAGTTGCAACGTTCCCAGGTATCGGCATGGCTCTCCATCCAGGCGAGACCTTCTGCCACCCGACCTTGCGTTTCCAGCACATGGGCGACGGCGTGCTGTGCCCACGGGTCGTAACGGTTTAAGGCAACTGCCTGTCGCCCGATCGCTTCTGCTTGGCTTAAATCACCGCACTGCTCCAACCCAAAAGCCATCATGCCGTACAGATAAGGCTTTGACTGGTTGGCAGGCAACACCGTTTCGGCAAGCCGTAGCAGGTTTGTGGCATCCCCCCGGTAGAAGTGATGATATTGTCCCTGTTGGACTGAAAGCAGGTCTTGCGGATAATCTTGAGCGATTGCCCAGTGCAACCGTAGCGCCTCATCAATGTCGCCTGCTGCCCACGCCGCAATCGCCTGTATATACCACCGCTCCCGTGTCGTTTCAGGACGATGGCGTTGCGCTGCCTTCAAGTGCGGCGTTGCGTGCTGGCGATCGTTGGCATTCTCTTGACACAGAAAGTAGGCGGCAGCATACGCATGAGCAATCGCGCAGGTGCGATCGGCAATCACTGCTTTGAGAATGGCATCTTCTGCCTCTTTGCCGTAGCTCAGTGCCTGGTCGATGAAGCGATTGATCTGGGCAATGACGACTGGTGAATCAGTCGTCACCGCAAGCCCTTGAGAGTCATACAGCATAAGGGGGTAAGGGTAGCAAAACTGCAATGAAGTGCCGTGCAACGATTAAAATGCTTGCCTCATGTGGGGATGCCAAAACTTTTGGCAAAGCGAATTTGACGAAGTAGTTTAGACATCCCAGAAGGCTGTAGCTGAACACGTTTTAGGGTGGTAAAAAACTGAAGGGTTAGTGCTCACTAACTTTTCAGAGGACGGAGCGCATTTTGGAAAACGTAGTCACCCACTGCTTTGCCCAAGACATCACCCTGAGTATCAGCAGTACGGGTATGGACACCTGCCCAAATGCGGGTTTCTCCAAGCTCCTTGGAGATCTGCGAGAAGCTAGTAAAACTGCGGGTTACGCCTGCGTTTGCCGGAAAAATGATGTTGACTTTCACGGCATCACTACCAAAGAAGTTTTCTAAGATGCGTTCATCCGCACCAGCGGTAACGCAGTGCCCAGAGATATAGTCTGGGTGGTTCGGTGTGACGATCAAGGCTTCCCAGTTTGGATCGGCTGTGATACCAGGATTGCCCAGTTGATCTGCCTGTGGGATGGCGATCGCAGGTCGCCAGAGTTTGTATTTGTACTTCACGTCGTAGCCAGCAATATAGGCATCAACCCCCGCCAGGTTGAGTAGTGCAAACAGTCGAGCATTCTCGCTAAGGCTATTTCCTTTCGCGGTAGCGGCGGCTTTCGCGGTTGTATTCCAAAGGACGACTGGAGAAACCGCTGACCAAATGGCTGCTGCTGTTTGGTCAGGAGTGCGAGCGGTACTGTTTTTACCTCCAAGCCGTTTCACCTCATTCAGCTCTTTTGCATAAGCGGCACTGTTTAGAGGCAATGGTGCCGGAATCTTAAATTGGTCAGCGCGTTTAATCACAAATGGCGTGACCGTGCTCCAGTACGGCAACATAGCTGGTAGGAAGAGTGGTGGCGTTGGTTGCCATACGCCAACCTTTTGCTCGGCACTGTAGCCTACTTTCTGATCAGCACCATCATTGTTGCGAAGCGACAGCAGCTTTTCGGCAACGGTTTGACCCAGGGTAATGCCGTCCGTTTTTGGCTGCCCTTCGCTAAGCTTTGCCAATGCTTTAGTAAACGCTACAGCCAGTGTGGCTTTTTGGAGTGGATACAAGTTTGTTAAAACAGTGTGCGCCGCTGCTGCGACGGCTGCATCAGGGGAGGCTCCTGCTGCTTTGATATCAACAGCATATGGGGTGTATTGCCGATCGATCGCATTCACAGCGTCAAAGATGGCAGCATGAACAATGGCTAGTGTGCGATATTGCTGCGGCGCAGGTGCCGCAGCTGTCAGTACGGTAGTTTGGGCGATCGCATTCCAATCCAGCACAGCGTCAGTCGGCTTGTTAGGTTGAGCGACCTGAGCCACCGGAGCCTGAGTCCCTTGAGCCTGAGTTGGAGCGGCGATTTGCAAAAGGCTTGTTACTGCTAAAACTGCAAACAAAGAGGCTAAAACGTATAGCCCGAACCGTTTGATTGAGAACCGACCAATCTTGCCACCGTAGTCCATCTGTATACTCCTATTATTCAATCGATTAACCGTATTTTTGAAGCACATGAGAGGAAGGCGTATCTGAGACACAATGTCAGCCTTAGTTGAGCCAATTTTGTTAACGCAGCGTTTGCAGAATGAGCTTACAAATCCTATACATTCAGAGCGTTAGCCTCAAAACCTTTGGTGCAGAAGGGTTCTGGCTATGCTCAACTCTGACTCTATAAACTTGCAGCGTGTGCTGCCTCGGATGGAAAGTCCTGCGATCGACCTAAAACGTAAAGGTCGTCCGTAGCACGCCAACCACAATGTCACCGTTGCTATCATTATGATTGGGTGCCGTGAGCCAGATTATGCCTGGTGTAATGGCAATATTATTGTTAATGCGGTAGCGATAAAACGCTTCAAGATGGAAACCTGTATCAGAATCGCGTCTCTGCGCTAAACCAATTGAACGATCAGAGCCAGTCAAGCGGGGCTGCATCCCAAAAATAATGCCACCCAGGTTCCCTCGCTTACCTAAATCAGGTAGTGCCAGCGTTAAGGCAAAGTTCCAGACATCGGCATCACCTCTCCTACCACGGGTTAAAGAACGAGCGCTTGTGTAACCAACCCAGCCGCCTACTTCTAGACCTTTAATCAGCTTAAAGTTAGCCTCAACCCCGTAGGAGTTAGACGAAACAGTTCTGCCTGATAGGTTCGAGAGCAAGCTGCCAGTGCCATGCCCCAAACCATTATCGTTATAGGCATTAACGTAGGTAAAAGCGATTTTGCCTAAATTTCCAGGCGAAAAAACTATCTGTGCTAAAGCAGCATAATCGCCATTGAACAAGCCATTGCCAAAGCTAGAATTCTCCGCTTCACCTGCCAGATAACCGAGTTCAAGCTTCAAAGACTTGCTCAAGCTAATATTGGTTGCAATGCCAGCACCACTGCCGTAGCGATAAAGTGGGCTAAAGCGACCAAAGCGAGAAATGGTGCCGCCCGAGTCGCTCTGCAAAGGATTGATTACATCAATGATGTCAACGTAACTCACACCAGCACCGACAAGCGTGACACGCACATTGTCAGTAAGTGGAAAGCTATAGCGCAGTTGTTGGATAGCAACTGAGTTGTCGTCAATTGGTTGATCAAAACTTATTCGCGCCTCATTGCCAGGAGCCGTAAAGCCGCTGGCAGCAGTCGGACCAGGATCAATGACGTTATTAGCTTGTAAACGAGTGAAAAGTAAATCCTTACCACTAAAGCTCGTCAACAAATTTAACCGAATACGATCGGAGACTGTAGTGTTGTAATTGTCTTGGTCTCTATTAGGGGAATTACTGCTAGCATCGCCAAATAAATCAACAACCGCAAAAATCGCCTCTCCTACCAGCTTTGTCGTAGTTGAAAACTGCTGTTTTTCGAGTGTAGCAGCACGAATTTCTAGTGCATCAACTCGACCGCGCAGCGTTGCCAATTCGGCTGCAAACTCCTCCTGCAATTTCTGCACTGCCGCTAAATCTTCCTTCTTCACCAGATCTGCGGTTCCGGCTGCTAATAGTTCATCAATGCGGTTTAGCGCAGCATTTAAACCTGCTGCGAATTCATAACGTGTTAGGGCACGATTACCACGGTAGGTTTGATCAGGATAACCAGCAATAACTCCATAGCGTTCAACCAGCGATTGCAATGCTTGAAAAGCCCAATCTGTAGGCTGAATATCAGAAAGCTGTGAAACAGATGTCACTTGATCTATGACATCTGGCTGCGCTTCATTTGATGCGGTAAGCGTCGATTCGGACACGTCTACCGTCTGGATGTTGCTGGTAGATGCTGGTGAAGCCTGAGTGAGGCTGATTGATCGATCGCCTGCCCTTGCCGCAGGCATAACGACACCAATGCCCAAAACTGTAACGATTATCCAGCCAAAATTCCACGGCGCTTTTGCCATGTCTTAACCCCTCACAACCGAGAATATTGATTTACCTAAAAAAAGGTTTGGCAACTCGCTGAGTGCACAACCGCCAATACTACAAGCAAATAACAATTAAATCTATCGACTTACCGTAGTTTAGTGATTTATCATCACATAAGCTTTTTGGGAAAGCAAGTCTATTTCTTAGGAAACAAGCCCAGTGTGCATTCAAAAGAACCGCCTTGTGACTTGACCGTATGCCTTGAGAATTCTATAGTCCGGTAAGTCAATCGACAAACTATATCTTTTGTTGAGAGTATCTTGAAAAGATTTTTCATTTGTGCCATACTGCCTTTTCAACAAGGTAAGTACACTAATTTGATCGGCTTACTGTGGTTTAGGAAGTGTTGCAGTTTTAAAGTAAGTTGAGGAGTTAATGTAATGAGACTCGGGCAAAAGGTCAGTGTGTGGTGGCAACGCATTGGGAGATTGCAGCGATCGCTGCCAGTTTTGCCGATGTTATTTGTGATCGCCTTGGTTCTAACGCTGACCACTGCTGCCTGTAGTCAGACTGCAACCACTACATCAGCAGACAGTACGAGTACCGCACCGACGGCACCAGTTGTTTTACGTATCGGTCGGCAAAAGTTTGATCCACTAACGCTGGTGAGAGCAAAAGGCAAATTGGAAGAGCGACTCAAGCCGCTGGGTATTACGGCGGTCGAATGGATCGAGTTTCAGTCAGGACCACCCATGTTAGAGGCACTAAATGCTGACAGCATCGACATTGCCCGCACAGGTGATGCGCCGCCTGTCATTGCTCAAGCCGCAGGAGTACCGCTGGTTTATGTGGGTGGTAGCGCCCCTAAAGATAAAAGTTCAGCAGTGCTTGTCAAGCAAGATTCTCCCATTCAAGCGATCGCTGATTTGAGGGGTAAGAAAATTGCTTTTGCTAAAAGCTCGAGCGCTAATTATTTAGCCGTTAAAGCGTTAGAAGCGGGTGGCTTGAAATGGGAAGACATTAAACCTGTTTATCTATCGCCATCAGATGCGCGCTCGGCTTTTGAGCAAGGCAACGTGGATGCTTGGGTGATCTGGGATCCTTTCTACGCAGCGGCACAAAAGCAGGCAGGGGCACGCGTCGTTCGTGATAGTGCTGGCTTGGTTGCTAACCGTGATTTTTATCTGGCGACCCGCAAGTTTGCTGACAAGTATCCTGATGTGATCAAAGCGATCGGTGAGGAAGTTCAAGCCGTTGCCAAGTGGGCAGATGCTAACCCTAGTGAGGTGGCTGCGCTGCTGTCACCGCTATTGAAGATCGACCAACCCATTTTAGAAACGGTCAACCAGCGCCGGAACTATGGCTTTGAAGCAATTACGCCAGAAATGATCGCCGAACAGCAAGCGATCGCCGATACCTTTCACACACTCAAGCTGATTCCCAAACCCATCGACGTTAAGAATGCAATCTGGAAAGCGGTGTAACAGCAGCATCACAGAGCTTCAAAACAGCGTTTCAATGCATTGATTCAATTCATTTAACAGGATTCATTATGGCTTCAATCCAAGCGCTTAGAGGTTCAATTAAGCAATGGCATGGTTTAGGGCGAACAGTCGTGCTAGCGATCGCCCTAGGTGTTGGGATCTCCCTCACCGCTTGCGGCAAGCAGTCGGCAACATCGCCTGCAAACGCCCCCAGTGCAGCCTCAGTAGCCAGTAGTGCACCACAGGGTGAAACTAGCACGGTTGTGAGAATTGGCTACCAAAAATACGGCACGCTGGCACTACTTAAAGCGCGAGGTGAACTAGAGCAAGAGTTCAAAGCGCAGGGCGTTTCGGTGCAGTGGGTGCAGTTTCCAGGTGGACCGCAACTGCTAGAGGCATTGAATACAGGCAATCTTGACTTTGGCAACACAGGGGAAACGCCACCCATTTTTGCTCAGGCTGCGGGTGCGCCGTTACTCTACATTGCTAATGAATTGCCCGACCCCAAAGGTGAAGCCATTCTTGTTAAACAGGATGCAGCGCTTAAAACAGTGGCAGACCTAAAGGGCAAAAAAGTTGTGCTCAACAAAGGCTCTAACGTCCACTATTTGCTGGTCAGGGCTTTGGAAGATGCTGGTTTGAAGTACACCGATGTTAAAACCATCTTTTTGCCACCCGCAGATGCACGCGCCGTGTTTGAAAAAGGTGATGCTGATGCCTGGGTTATTTGGGACCCGTATTTAACTGCGGCAAAGCGATCATTGAATGCTCGTATTCTTAAAGATGCTGACGGTTTAGCCCCCAATCGACAGTTTTATTTGGCAGCAAAACCCTTTAGTGAGAAATATCCTGAGCGGGTGAAAGCCATTATTACCAGCTTGGAAAAAACAGGCGAGTGGGCAAAAGCAAACCCTAATGAAGTTGCCAAAATTCTTTCACCGCAGCTTGGTATTGATGAGCCAACACTACAAGAAATTGCCCAGCATCTGCCCTATGGCATTCAACTCATTAAACCCAATGTTATTGCTGACCAACAAAAAATTGCTGACACCTTCTACGAATTGAAGCTCTTGCCAAAACCTGTGGAAGTTAAAACTGTTGCTCAAATAACGAAATAGCTGTGGTCAATCATGCAGCAGCGGTTAGCGGTTGGAGAAAGGTTGATAGCTGACCGCTAACAGTTAAAGCAGCAATGATTTTTTGCTGTTTCTAAGTAGTCCTCGATCGCGCCACAAAGATTCACTTGATTTACTATGCAGCTACTTTGATTTATTCCAACTCATGGCGATGGACGCTACCTGGCAACGAGTACAGGGGGACGCAGTACCGATTTTGCCTACCTGCGCCAGATTGCTCAGGCGGTCGATCATCTTGGTTATACAGGCGCGCTCTTACCTACTGGTCGATCGTGTGAAGATGCATGGGTTGTAGCCTCTACTCTCGTAACGCATACCCAACGGATGCGGTTTCTTGTGGCAATTCGCCCTGGGCTGATGTCGCCTGGTGTCGCAGCGCGCATGGCAGCAACGTTCGATCGTCTTTCTGGTGGGCGTTTGTTGATCAACGTCGTGACAGGCGGTGATCCAGTCGAACTGGCAGGGGATGGTGTGCATCTCAGCCATGACGATCGCTACCATGTTACCGATGAATTTCTCACCATTTGGCGACAAATGATGACGGGCAACGTGACCGATTTTAGCGGCGAACACATCCAGGTAGAAGGGAGCAAATTGCTGTTTTTGCCTGTACAAACCCCTTATCCACCCTTGTGGTTTGGCGGTTCGTCTCCGATCGCACAACAAATCGCAGCGAAGCATGTCGATGTGTATCTCACCTGGGGCGAACCACCTGAGCAAGTTGCAGCAAAGATTGCAGCCGCTCGTAGGTTGGCAGAAATTGAAGGACGCACACTCAAGTTTGGCATTCGTCTGCATGTGATTGTCCGCGAAACCACAAGCGAAGCCTGGGATGCTGCCGATCAACTCATTCGCTATGTGGATGAAGCCGCGATCGCCACTGCCCAAAAAGCCTACGCTCGGATGGATTCAGTGGGACAGAGCCGGATGACTCAACTACATGGGGGCGATCGCTCTGCCTTAGAAATTAGCCCTAATTTGTGGGCAGGGGTTGGGCTAGTGCGTGGCGGTGCTGGCACAGCATTGGTTGGTGATCCCGCTACTGTCGCAGCACGCATGCTGGAATACAGCGAGCTTGGTATCGACACCTTCATCCTTTCTGGCTATCCCCACTTAGAAGAAGCCTACCGTGTCGCCGAATTACTCTTTCCCCGCTTGCCACTAGACAATCTACCAACCACTCAGCAACAAGTTCTCTTCAGTCCCTTTGGTGAAGTGGTTGCCAATGAGGCGTTTCCTCAGCAACAACAAATTTCTCAATTAACGGTCGATTAAATGCTGCTAGCAGACTGTTTGTCTGCGACACGACCGCCACTTAACTCACCAAACATCTTTCTCTTACCGTACCGTTCCAGCAATGTCTAATTTCCTTTCTAAACAGTTACAGCGACTGATTCCGTGGAGTGTTCCGGTTCTTCTCCTCCTGAGTTGGCAACTGCTTGTGCAAACAGGCATCGTTCCGTCACGGGTGCTACCTGCACCAACGGCGGTTGTGCAAGCAGGGTTGAATCTTGCTGCAACTGGTGAGCTGTGGCGAAACCTGTATGTCAGTACAGCCCGAGCGCTGATCGGCTTTGCGATCGGGGGCAGCCTCGGCTTTGTTTTGGGCTTGCTCAACGGTATTTTTCCCTTTGCCGAAAAGCTGCTCGATACCTCGTTACAGATGTTGCGAAATATTCCACATTTAGCACTGATTCCATTAGTGATTTTGTGGTTTGGCATTGATGAAGAGGCGAAGATTTTTTTAGTGTCGATCGGGGTTTTGTTTCCGATTTATCTCAACACTTATCACGGAGTACACACCGTTGATCAAGGCTTGTTGGAGATGGGTAAAGTTTACGGGCTAAAGCCTTTTGAATTGTTTTGGCAAATCATCTTGCCAAGTGCGTTGCCAGCGATTTTGGTCGGTGTGCGCTTTTCGCTGGGCATTATGTGGCTCACGTTGATTGTGTCAGAAACGATCGCGGCTGACTCGGGCATTGGATATATGGCAATGAATGCTCGCGAGTTTTTACAAACGGATGTAGTGGTCTTTAGTATCTTGCTCTATGCACTGCTGGGCAAGCTAGCGGATATTTTGGCACGACTCCTAGAACAATGGCTGCTGCAATGGCATCCAAGCTATCAATCGGCACAAGCGTAAGGACGTAGGCAATGACAACAGTAGTAACAACTTCAGCCAAGGGCGCAAGCTTGAACCTTATCGGGCTTGAGAAACGCTTTGGACAACATCCAGTGCTGCGAGGCATTAACTTAGAAATTCCACCGGGGCAATTTGTGGCGATCGTCGGGCGCAGCGGTTGCGGCAAAAGCACATTGTTGCGGTTAGTTGCTGGACTTGATCGACCTACTGCTGGCGGTGTGTTGCAGGATGGGCAACCCATTAAAAAGTTGAATAGCGACGCACGGGTAATGTTTCAGGATGCTCGGCTGTTGCCCTGGAAGCGAGTCCTCGAGAATGTTGGCTTAGGTCTACGTGACAATTGGCAAGAACAAGCGCTCTGGGCACTGCAACAAGTTGGTCTAGCGGCTCGTACTCGTGATTGGGTGGCAAAGCTATCAGGTGGACAGCGGCAACGGGTAGCTCTGGCACGTGCCCTTGCGCGACAGCCCCGCTTGCTGCTGTTAGACGAACCCCTAGGTGCTTTGGATGCGTTAACTCGCACCGAAATGCAGAGCTTGATTGAGTCGCTGTGGCAGCAGCAACAATTTACGGCACTGTTGGTCACTCATGATGTGGAAGAAGCAGTAGCATTAGGCGATCGCGTCATTATGCTAGATGAAGGTCGCCCTGCTCTCGATCTACCGATTAACTTGCCCCGCCCTCGCTACCGACAAGATGCTCGCTTCGTGAGCCTAGTCGAAAAAATTCTCAAACACATCACAAGTTCCGGTTTAGAACTGGCTCAAACTGAAGTTCTAGAATCCCATGCATCGCGTCCCCACACTTAGTGGTTCTGTTGCAAAGATTAAGCACAGGGTTTTGTCAAAATTTGAATTTGAACATGCATTTGGCTTTGTAAGGGAGGCACTCTCCCTACTGCGTTACAGGATTATAAGAGCGATCGCCATGACGATCGCTCTTGTAATCCTGAACAGCAGGCTAATTGCCGCCGCTAAGGCTAACCTTTGACACAGACAACTTGCTTGAGCGTAGCAACCACCTCAACCAAGTCCGACTGATTTGCCATAACCTGTGCGATCGGCTTGTAAGCGCCCGGAATCTCATCAATGACCCCAGCATCCTTACGACACTCTACCCCTGCTGTTTGCTGAATCAAGTCATCTAGGCTGAAGTGGAGTTTCGCCTTGTTGCGTGACATTAGCCGTCCCGCCCCATGCGCACACGAGCAATAGCTGTGGGCGTTGCCTTTGCCCTTGACGATGAATGACTGGGCACCCATCGAACCAGGGATGATGCCGTAATCCGCTTCACGAGCACGCACTGCACCCTTGCGAGTTACATACACAGACTCGCCGTAGTGGGTTTCCTGTTCCGCGTAGTTGTGGTGGCAGTTCACCGTCAGCAACGCTTTCATGGGCTTCCCGCCTGCCAGATGACGTTCAACAATCCGTTGGAAGCGTGCCATCATCACCACTCGGTTGTAGAGGGCATAGCCCTGTGCCCATTGCAGGTCATGCCAATAGGCAGCAAACTCTGGTGTGCCCTGCACAAAGTGAGCCAGGTCAGGATCAGGTAGTTTAGCTCCCGCCAGCTTCGCCAACTCCTTCGCAGTTTCGATGTGCCGTTGCGCCAAGACGTTACCAATGTGCCGCGAACCAGAGTGCAGCATCAACCAGACCTGATCCTCGGTGTCGAGGCAAACCTCAATAAAGTGGTTGCCGCCGCCAAGTGAACCCATCTGTTTGCTTGCCTTTCCTTCCAGTCCTTGCACTTTAGGATGCAGATGCTTGAAATCCTGCCAGCCCTGCCAGTTGGAGACGGTCTTTTCAATTTCCTTATTATCGTTAAAGCCCGTGGGAATTGCCGCCTCAATGTCCAGGCGGATCTGCTTGAGCTTTCCTTCTAATTGCGCGGCAGTGTAAGGCGTTTTGACCGCTGCCATCCCACAACCGATATCCACACCGACCGCAGCCGGCACGATCGCGTCCTTGGTTGCCACCACGGAACCGACCAGCGCCCCTTTGCCAAGATGCACATCGGGCATCAGGGAGACGTGCTTAAACACAAACGGAAGTGAGGCAACATTGCGTGCCATCCGCGCTTCTTCGTGTCCCAGCGCGTGCCCTGCCCAAGAGAGGACGGGGGCGCGAGTGTCTAAAGGCAAAGTTTCGTAAGGCATGGTTTCGTATCCTTGTTGATCTTGCGGGTTTACTCTGTATGAGTGGATGGGTTCCCATTCCTGTTGCTGCCATCCAGTGAACGGCTCCGGGTAAGCGCTAGGGGAAGACAAGAGCGATTGCCTAGCGGCACGCCCAAGCGATCGATGGGACTCGTTCGCGTAAGCGTCTCCAAAAAGGATACCCATACGCTGAGACTGGTAGACTCAGATGCTAGCCGTTACATCACGATCGCCTACGGCACACCAACGTGAATGCGTTTTAGGGCGAAAGACGAAACTGCTGGATCACTCCTCTCAAAAGGGGGCAGCGTTACCCGCAGCATGAGTCTTGCTAGCCCCTAAAGGCTTCGAGAGCAGCTTTGTGCTTAGAAGGGCGCGAGTAGTCATTGCTTTAACTGCTTAGCGTCTCACCTCATACCACAACATACTACAAGGCGTCAAGGGCTTACTAACGTGAGTTTTGAGTTTTGGCTAAGGGCATTAGGCTAAAACGTCGTCCAGGTTAAGGGTGGGTTTCTTAGGCTGACGACAGTAAGCAATCAAACTGTACAGAACATCGACGCAGAAGTGAACGGGGCTACGATGGCGCAAATGCTCGATCTGGGAGATGTTCTTGAGTTGGTCAATGATCGATTCAATGATGGCGCATTTGCAAGCCTGTTTCTACAAACCGCTGGTGAGTCACTGCTGTTGCCAGATCGGTTCAAAGCGTCAGCAGCAGTCATCGATTGAGCAGAACAACGCTTCTAAGCTAAACATAGGGCGAAGGGGCGAAGTATTTTGGTTAATTTCAGCGTACTTCCCTCCCCTTTCCTTATCCAATCACGTTAGATAGAGACTGCCTTGCGCGATGGAGACTGCTTCATGACTGTAACCAAATCGTTGCAAGAGGGGCTGAGTCTCAAGGGCGAATTGCCAGCGCACACAGATCAAGCAGAGAGGGGAAAGCCTGCTGCCAATAACCAACCAAAGAACAAAGCAGAGCCGATCGCGTAGACCCATGCTTGATTTAGCAAGCCAGCAACCAGAGACAAGATACCCATCAGTAGCGGAAAGAGCGGCAAGAGCAGAAACATAAAGCCCAATTCCGGTAGAAATTTGAGCGTTAACACGAAGCCGCCAATCAGGACGACGCTCTGTCCCAACCACCAGAGAAGACGTTTGCCGACCCCAATATGCTCTTGCACGATTCCCGCTGCCAGAAACCAGGGAAAACAGGCGATCGCGATTGGCAACCACACTCTTAGCCGAATGGGAATGAGCCACCACTGAAGCCAAACCACCTGCGCCATTGCCCCAAAGGCAACCCAGAGGATGGCAAACAGCAAAACTCCCAGCCCAACAGCACGAAGGGTCGGACGAGGTAGACGTGCCAGTACTCCTAGCCAGGTTAACCCGGCAAGCAAAAACCAGACTCCAACCGCTCCACCCACTTGAACCCCACCTAAATTCTGGAGTTCAAACCGTTGGCTTAGAAGGACTAACCCTGCGGTTGCCGCCAGTGGTGCAACGATTAAGCCTGCCCAGCGTCGGACAGGAGCTATTTTTGTGACAAGCGTTTGGGGTTGGGTTAGAAGCGGTGCGATGGCTGCCAACCCCACTAGCCAGCCCAGTAAATGTAAGCTGTACCAAGCCATGCGGCGATCAACGTACTGACTACCGTTGGTTTTGCCAAATGTTGCATCCAGCCAGCGCAGTGCTGCCTCATGACTCCTATCACTAAACAAAATGGTGATGTGTTCAACACCGGGAATGACTACCAATGACCGCCCCTGCCCTGTTGCCAGGTTCGTGTTTTCACCCCCCGCCTGTGCCAGCAAGCGTTCGGCATTGCTCACAAAGCGTCCCTCTCCACTCCCTGCCTGTAGTTGCAAATTGCGGGGAGATTGGGGAGTCACGTTCGCCCCGGTTGGGGAAACGGCAACTGTTGCGGCGAAGCGATTAGGGTTAAGAATCCCAGCCGTCATCACAATCCCGCTGCCCATCGAGTGTCCCAGCAATGCCAAGCGATTTGGGTCAACCTGGGGTTGTTCTAGGAGAGCTTGCAAAGCAACATCTAGATTCTGCTGTAGCTCATAACGCTGTAAGCGAGTTCTATTCGCGCCATGCCCGTCAAAATCCCAGAGCATGACTGCGTAGCCTGCATGAGCCAGAACGTGTGCATAGCCCAACATCAACTGTTTGGAGCCTGCAAACCCATGTGCAACCAACACTCCTGGGACTGCCTTTGCCCCTTGAGGAGTCAGGTAGAGCAGAGGAATACCCTCTTTTTGGAACGACCGCACCGCCAGTCCCGATTGGGCAGTCGCGATTCCTAACCAGGACGAGACAACCAGCAGAATCGCGAATATCAGGAGTCCCAAGCGTTTATAGTTTAATTTCACAGGCTTCAGCTAACGTCCAACCACCATCTACTGGTGTAACGCAAAACAGTCTTAAAGCTTTGGCACTCTACTGAATATCCCGAAATGGCGACCCGTTGTCAGAAGTGAAAATCAATTTCTTCTTAGCGATCGCTCCACCAATGCGATCCAACCCGCTCTCCTTGAGCGTGAGGGGAACCGGAGCAGTGAGTTTCACGACTTCAGTTCACCCGCGACAGATTGCCAATCTGGAACCGATTGTAACGGCTTCAGGCAAAATCTACCGCTTTCGATCTATTTTCACTCGTTTATTTGGGTCTTGCTTGTGAACCCAGGCGAGAAATTTTTGTAGCTGTATGTCTTGCTTTAGCTTTTCTAGAGTATTCAGGTGTAGTGCTAAATGGGAGTTGTCGTAGAGCGTGTGAATTTGTCGGTGACAGGCAGAGCAAATTTGAATCGTGGGACTGGGGGCAAGCCCCTTGCGTTTCGTCTTTTGACGCGGAATCAGGTGATGTTCGGTGAGAGCAGACATCTCGCGCTGGCAAAGTTCGCAGAGTTGCGGCATCGCTTAGAAATTCAGTGGATGGTGCGGAACAGTGACACGTAACTTGATCTTAGCGATCGCCCTCGGGTACGACACTACCAACTCATTCGGTTTACCTCCAACACACAGCCTGCAAGGATTTACTTTATGACGAAGTGAATGGATCTTTGGAGGCGATCATCACTCTCCATCAACTTAGATCGACGGCGGTTTGCTCATCTCCTATTCTATTGGGACAGATTGAAGACGTTTACTCCTTCAGCACCCCCACAAATGACATGGAATCTTTTAGTTGCGTTTTTCTAAAAGCTGGCGACTAAAAAATCTCAAGCCTTACTCTGTAAAGCTTTAAGGCAAAAGCGATTGTGGCATTTATTCCTTCAGTTGTGACACTTATTTCTTCGTTTTGCATAAGCTGACTGTGCCGTTGCCAGGCGATCGACAATTGCCCGACTCCCATACCTTCAAGAAGCTGAGAGATGGTGTAGGTATGAAGCTGATCAACGTTCAAATTTCTGCTTAAAAAGGCTGTTCTAATACGGTCTGTATTGTTTGCAGCAGTTGTTGAATGGTGTAGGGCTTAGCGATAAAGTTTTTGATTTCGCCTACCCCTCTCAATTTATCATTAGGTACAAAGCCACTGATTACAATCGCTTTAAGCTGCGGGTTGATTTTTTGCAGGGTTTGAATTGTTGTTATGCCGTCCATTGATGGCATCATCATATCCACCAGTGCAACAGCAATTCTGTGCTTGTATCGAGCATAAAGTGAAATCGCTTCAATGCCATCATTAGCTGTCAGCACGTGGTAGTTGTAGGCTTCTAGCGAAACTTTTGTTGTTTCTAAAATTTCGATTTCATCATCGACAACAAGGATCCATTGTTGATTTCCATCAAACAGATTAGGAGGTTCTACTTGTGGAGAAACAGTCGCTTCTACGGCTGGTAAAAATACTTTAAACTCAGTTCCTTGACCAACTCTGCTAAACACATCAATGAACCCGTCGTGACTTTTAACAATACCCCTCACGGTAGAAAGGCCTAACCCTGTCCCTTTACCAATCTCTTTCGTTGTAAAAAATGGTTCAAAAATTCTATCCATAATTTCGGCTGGCATGCCATTGCCGGTGTCTTTAACTGTGATACTAATATATGAACCAACGGATGCATCAAGATTCATACGGGCATAGTACTCATCGACGAATAGATTTTCGGCAGAGATGGTGAGTGTACCGCCATGCGGCATCGCATCACGAGCATTAACGAACAGATTCATCAGCACTTGATGCAGGTGGGTTGCATCTCCAGAAACCAACCAAAGCCCTGGTTCTACATTGGTCAGCAGCTCAATAGATTTAGGAAACGTCTTCTCAGCAATCTGCTTAACTTCATGGATCAGATGTTTCACGTCCACGATCGCCCGCTTACCCTCTACGCCACGAGCGAATTGAAGTACTTGCTTAACCAAAGCAGCCCCGCGTCTGGTGTTTGTTTCAACAATTTTAAGCAAATGCTGACTTTGCTCACCGGCATCAGGAAACTTAAGTTGTAACAGTTGAGCCGTACTGAGAACAGGGGTCAGAATATTGTTGAGATCATGAGCAATGCCACCTGCTAAGGTACCCAAACTTTCGAGCCGTTGCATCCGCAGAAATTGGCTTTCGAGCTGTTTTTTTTCAGTGATGTCTGTATTAACCGTTAAGACAGATTTGGGTTGCCCCTGTGCATCACGCATGAGGGTCCAACGGCTAGCAACAATGGTTTCCTTACCCTGTTTATTAATTTGATATAATTCACCTTGCCATGTACCAGACTCGATTAAACTGCTTTGAGCAATTTCAAGTTGCTTGAGCGAGTCTGGTCGATACAGAAGTTGATTCGCATTTTGGTCGATCGCTTCTTCAGCCTTCCACCCATAGACGTGCTCTGCGCCCTTGTTCCAATACTGAATTTTGTTGTCTAAATCTCTTACTAGAATGGCATCTGTTGTGATGTTGAGCAAAGCCGCTTGTTCACGAATTTTGTCTTCTGCTTGCTTATGCTGAGTTAGGTCAAGAATAAAAGCAACGATAGCCTGAGATTCATCAAGCAACGCTCCGCCAATGAGGACAGGAATGCGGTGACCATCTTTGCAAACGTATTCCTTCTCAAAGGCGGTAAACGCTCCAGTAGTGCTTAATTCTGCCAATGCTGCTTGATGCAAATGGGCATATTCTGGAGGCGTCATTGCCTGCCAATTAATAGCCCCAGCTTCCATATCGGCGCGATCGTAGCCAATAATTCGGAGAAAGGCATCATTAGCATCTGTAATGCTGCCATCCATCTTGCTAAAGATAATGCCGATTACATTGGATTCAATTAAACGTCTAAATCGAGCTTCACTACGCTGTAGTGCTCTAAAGGCTTGCTCGCGTTCTGCTTCTACCTGCTGACGCTGCCGGATTTCCTTTTCTAGTCGCTCATTCTGTTCCGTTAATCGCTTAGCCAGAGTTTGCAGCCGAAAGTGGGTATTGACTCGCGCTAAAACCTCTTCATGATTCAGCGGTTTAGTGATGTAATCAACGGCTCCAAGATTCAAGCCTTTGACCTTATCAACGTTATCGCTAACGGCGGTCAGAAAAATGACTGGAATCTCTTGTGTAGCTGAGTTTGTTTTTAAGCGGCGGCACGTTTCAAACCCATCGATTCCAGGCATGAGAACGTCTAGCAAAATTAGATCAGGTGGAGCATACTCTGCTAGAGCGATCGCTCTTTCTCCATCTTCAGCGATCACCACTTTGAACTCAGCAGTCTCTAGCAGATCAAGCAGCACGTTTAAGTTTGTGGGCGTATCATCCACGATCAAGATGACACCTTTTTCGGCAATCTCTGTATGCATGGACTCCTCTCAAACTTGCTTCAAAAACTCTAAAATTTGCCGTCCCTTAAATTCTTTGGCAAGCTGCCGCAAGTGGCTGGCAAAAGGGCTCCACTGCTGGTTCGACGCCTCTAATTGGGTTGCTCGTTTGGCGATCGCTCGTAAGTCTCCTCGCATAGCTAAATCTAGAAAGATAGCAATCTCTTCTGCGGGTGGAATAGCGAATTCAGAGGGAGCAGAGGAAAAACTCACTGAATCATTTTCCGTTTTAGCTCCCGCTTTTTGGGGTTCCCTAGATTCGCTCTCATACTCGTAAACCCATTCTAGTTTTAGATGGTCTTGCAACTTCTGAAGCAGCTCGTCTTCCCGAATCGGTTTCGGTAGAAAATCGTTGCAGCCCACTTTAAGGCTCTGTTGCTGATCGAATTCAAAGACACTAGCCGAGATTGCGATCACGACTACATCTTTTAGGGCTGGCATTGTTCTAAGCCGACGAGTTGCCTCAAACCCATCTATGTTTGGCATTACTAAATCAATTAAGATGGCATCCGGTTGAAATGTTTGTGCCTTCTTCAGTCCGTCTTCACCATCTACAGCGTCTAGCACGTCAAACCCGATCGGCTCTAAGAGATTGACAAGGATAGAGCGATTAGTTGGTTTGTCGTCCACGATGAGAACTTTTCGCTTGTCGCCTTTGATTCCAGTAATTGTACGTTTTAAGACATTTGCAACATCGGTTGAAGGGAGTACGCGTAGGTCTAAATCAAACCAGAAGGTGCTCCCTGTGCCCAGGACACTCTTGACCTGAAGCCGTCCTCCCATCATCTCAAGCAGTTGACGACTGATAGCTAATCCTAAGCCTGTGCCTTCCGTCTTACGGTTATTTTCGCCAACCTGGTGAAACGGCTGAAAAATTTCATCAAGTTGGTCAGAAGCAACACCAACGCCTGAGTCTTCAACTTCAAAGCGAAGCTTTTGTTCGTGATAGCCCACCTTAAAGACGATCGCTCCCTTTTCGGTGAACTTGATGGCATTGCCAAGCAGGTTCAGCAAGACCTGACGTAAGCGTTGGTCATCAGCTTGAATCACTTTGGGCAAAGGCGATAGCGTTTGATAAATTAATGGAATGCCCTTTTGTTCAGCTTTGATTTTGCAGATTTCTATAATGCTTTGTAAGAATTCATCCAAATGAACCTCTCTCGGATACAATTCCATCTTCCGAGCTTCAACTTTAGCCAGATCTAAAACATCATTAATCAGCGTTAGCAGATGTTCTCCGCACTGATGAATGATCGCAATACGATTCTTTTGCTGTTCAGACAACGCTCGGTCTTTTCGACAAATTTGGGTATATCCTAAAATGCCATTGAGCGGGGTACGAAGTTCATGGCTCATGTTTGCCAAAAATTCGCTCTTAGCTCGATTTGCAGCTTGAGCGATTTCTTCAGCCCGCTGGCGATCGCGCACCTCTTGCTGTAGTTGTATTGTCCGTTCTTCTACTTTCGCTTCCAGGGTTTTACTATAATCCTCTAACTGTTCATGCGATCGTTTCAAATTAGTATTGGCATCTTCCAAGTCAGTGTACAAACGAGCATTCTCAATGGAGATAGCAGCTTGTGATGATAAAAGCTGTAAAATTTCGACGCGCTCTGACGTGAAAGCACCGGCCGTCAAATTGTTTTCTAGATAAAGAATGCCAATGAGTTTGCCTTGATGAACGATCGGCGTACACAAAACAGACTTTGGCTGATGATTAAGAATATAGCCATCTGTTGTAAAAATCCCCTCACAGGTCGCGTCGTTCAGAACCACATTCTCTTGAGTCTGTCGTACATAGTTGATGATTGAAAGCGGTAGCTGACCCATTTCTGAAGCAAGCGATTGTTGAACGGTTATATCACCTTGATCAACACGTCCGGTTGCTTCGATCAGGAGTTTTCCAACCTTTTCTAGAATTAAGACCCCTGTTTCTGCACCTGCATTCTCAAGCAAAATCTGCATTAAGGTTGTCAGCAACTTGTCTAAAACAATTTCACCTGAAAGAGCTTGAGCTGCCTTCATCACAGTGGCTAAATCCAGGTTGTGATCCGTTTCAGGGTGAGTAGTCGTTCTTTGAGGACTTGTTGTTGCTGTGCCGCTCTTAACTGAAGTTCTAGCTAGAAGTTGAGGATATTTTTCTTCTAAATGCTCAACTTTAGCTTGGGCACCCCAAACCTGATATGCGTGGTATGCCTTCTGTAGATAGAGTTGACCGATCGCGTCTCTACCCCATCTCAGATAAAATTTAGCAGCAAGCTCATAAGCAAGTGCTTCTTCATTCAAATATTCGTTTTCTTTAGCTAAAGCAATGGCTTCATCATACAGTTCCGCAGCTTTAACTTTTTCGTCGAGTACGCGATGGCGTTCTGCTTCTACAAGGTAAAGTTTATGCAAATAATTCATTGGGGCATGGCGCGCCCATTTCTGCATCTTTTCTTGATTTGCGTTTACTCTATCAAGAAAGTTTTTTTGCTCTGTCTCTGGCATATTAAAATATACCGCTAGCTTAGTTAGAGAATCGTAGAAATGGAAGAGCGGAACATGCGGTGTGGCAACAACGGCATCTAAATAATTCTCTGTTATCGCAGCATTTTCAATCGCCTCTGAGTAACTTTCAAACCAATAACACAGTAAAAGTTTATTTAAGTAGATGTAGGCGATTGCTGCTTTATCGGCTGCTTGCTCATGAATTGGCAGTCTTATCTGCTCATCGCAGGCTTCACCTTGAAGACGGCAAGGATTTTCACTTTTTCCAAGCAAATTCAAAGTAGCTTGCCAATAAATTTCGTGATAATTCAGTGCTGTTTTTTGGTTAATTTTATCAATAGCATCTCTATTAATTGCCATCTCCTTTTCTAGACCTGTCAGTTCTTTACCGCTGTAGTAAGCGAAGTAGGAGTACACCAACAGACCAAACGCACCAAACTCTAAATCTCCCGTTTCCATACCGCTAGAGTAGGCTGACATCAAAGACGCTAGAGTTTGTCTCAGATGCTCTTTCCAGGGTCGGATAAAGATGTTGACTATAACAATTGTTTTGGTTTTAATATCCTGAACATTTAATGTTGACAGCAGATTCAATGCTAATTGACCAAATTGATAGCCTGAATCAATGTCTCCTACCACTCCACAAAGCAAAAGACCATAGTTGGCATAAGCGATCGGGGAAACAGAAGCATTTCCATATTGGACTGATAAATTAACTTGTTTGCATACCGTCAATGGCAACAGTGCAGGAGCCGCAATATAGGCGGGAGCAAAGATCCTGGCTAGGAGTTTGATAGTAGCTAGCTGGTAGGGATCACTCATTTGAGGCAGATCAATTAAAGCCTCAATTCGCTTGCTATGGACTATTGCCGCTGTTTCAGAGAGTGCTTGCTCTACATCAAAAAGTGCAGGATTTTCGGGAAAATCTACCCCTAACAATTTTAAGGTTTGTTGTGCTATGTTAACGGCTTCTAGCAGTTTGTTCTGCAATACACACGCTTGAATCTGAATTTCGTGTACTTTTACTTTGTCTAATAGGTTTTTAGCGCACTGTTGTACGACATCAACGAATTTTGGAATCGCTTCAAAATCACCGCTCAAATAGGCTGACTCAGTGGCTTCAGTATGAAGTGCCAATGCCAAGTCGTACCGATCAGTCCAGCTATCGTCTGCTAACAATCCTATCCCTACCCGCAGATATGCTGTTGCCACAGCATAAGCTATGGCAGCTTTTGCTTTCTGCCCAGCCATTAAGTTTAGTTGAGCGATCGCCGTTCGTTCTGCTTTGTCTGTAATTCGCCTGATTCCTAAATTGAGGTGATCAACGATCTCAAATAACTTTTCTGATAACGTCTCTGGTGATGTGTTTTGCCACAGCAATCGACCTACTTGTAAATGAGTAGCCTGCTTAGAACTGTCATCAATTAATGCGTATGCTGCCTGTTGCACACGATCGTGGAGAAACCTCAATTCCAAGTCTACTAAATGCGGATCGGTCAAAACTGCTGGTGCAAGTGTTAACTCAGAGGTTGGAAAGATTAAATCTTCTTCAATTGCTGACCAAAGATCTTGATATGTCTCGGTTGGCGATCGCTTATAAATGATTGAAAGCGTCTGCAAGTCAAAGATATTTCCCACACACGCTGCTAACTGTAAGAGACGCTGAGTTGATTCAGGTACTTTTCGTAACTTCTGAATCATCAGTTCAACAACATTATCTGTAATATCAAGCGCTTCAATTTGGTCCATAGACCATTGCCAGCAAGCCTTCACTTGATTTGGTAGAGGCTTAAAAGTCAACAAGTTTTCCTGATACAGCGTTCTGAGAAATTGATTTACAAAAAAGGGATTGCCTGATGTTTTGCGGTTAACTAATTCGGCTAAGGGCTGGGCAGCCATTGCATCAGTGTGAAGCGTATTAGCAACGAGATTGCTAATATCCACAATCGCCAAGGGAGCCAAGGTAATTTCATGCATGACAACGGCTTTAGACCGAAGAGCGTTTAATGCCATGATCAAAGGATGACTCAGGCTAACTTCATTATCTCGATAGGCTCCAATCAAAAACAAATAGCCCGCTTCTGTATTGGTCAGGATCACCTCCAGCAACCTCAGCGTAGCGGAATCAGCCCATTGCAAATCGTCGAGAAACAAGACTAAAGGATGCTCTGGTGAGCAGAAGACACGAATAAAATTTTGGAAAATGAGGTTAAATCGATTTTGTGCTTCAGTGGGTGCCAAGTTTAAAGGGGCAGGTTGTTTACCAACGATTAGTTCTACTTCTGCAACCACATCAATAATGACTTGAGCATTGCTACCAAGAGCAGTCAAAAGATCGGTGCGCCATTGCGTCAGTTGAATTTCGCTTTCAGTCAAGAGCTGTTTCACTAATGATTGAAAAGCCATAATCATGGCAGAGTAAGGAACATTTCGTTGAAATTGGTCAAATTTACCAGAGATGAAGTAGCCTCTTGCTCCAACAATGGGTTTGTGGATTTCATGGACTAGCGACGATTTACCAATACCAGAGTAGCCCTTCACCAACATGACTTCCGTAGTGCCAGCACTGACGCGATCGAAGGTTTCCATCAACAACCCAACTTCGTGATCGCGCCCATATAACTTCTCTGGAATCGAAAACTGGCTAAATAAATCGAACTCTCCCACCTCAAAATGAGAAACCGCACCCGAGGTTTGCAGCATCTCTAGACAAATCTCTAAGTCAGCCTTCAGCCCTAGGGCACTTTGATAGCGGTCTTCCGCCGTCTTAGCCAGTAGCTTCAGGACAATGTTAGATACAGGCTCTGGAATATCCGCATGGACAAGGTGGGGCGGAATTGGTGCTTTAGCAATGTGGCAGTGAATAATCTCTAAGACATCAGCAGCGGCAAATGGCAGCTGCCCAGTTAACATCTCGTAAAACGTAACACCCAGAGAATAAAAATCTGTGCGGTAGTCGATCGAGCGGTTCATTCTCCCAGTCTGCTCGGGAGACATATAGGAAAGCGTTCCCTCAAGGGCATTGACATGACTAATCGTTGAGTTTTCTCTCGACAGACGTGTAGAAATACCAAAATCAATCAGTCTGACTTCACCCGTTTTTTCGTTAATAAGGATGTTATGAGATTTAATATCTTTGTGAATAATAGTTTGCTGATGAAGCTGCGCCAAAATTGAGGCTAGACGAATTGCAATTTGTAAAAAATTGTTTAAGGTAAACCGTTTTTCTGCAATCACTTTTGCCAACGATTCCCCATCAAAATCAGACAAGATCAGAGCTAGCCCGTTACCATCACTTTCTAACGCTAAAGGCTTGACAACTTCTTCGATTTCTAGGTCTTGTAGAATTTGGTACTCGCGTCTTAAGCGATTCAGTTGCTCAATTGTTGGATACTCGGCTTTCAGCGTTTTTATAATGACAGACGTTTCTCCTAACTCGCTTTCAGACACTGTCTTTGCCCGATAAACGCAAGTGGTGGCTCCTTCATGAAGGACATCGAGCAATTTATAGCCCGCGATCGTAGTACTCATTATTTTTTTGCCTAGGTAGTACGCTTAGATAGAAAAAGTCTGGTTTCGGGAGCTTTATTGTGTAAAAACTTTAGGAATAGGACCATTCTTTAAGAAAGAGGATCAGGTAGGTAGCCCAGATCAGATTATCGATGCAGCGTAAATTACTTGCCTTAACAGTGAGATGTTCGCGCTATCAATATCTACAAATCAATTATATGCACCTACTTACTTATGCTTGTATCTAAGTAAATGGTCGACGTTCATCACGCTCATTACAGAGACGGTAATCTGATAGGCTTTTGAGCTTAACCAATTTATTAGTATACGCTTATCCTTATACCTACGATAGATGACGCGCTTTTGAATCAGTGCGGCAGCAATATTACTTCACTTCTTAACATTTAAGAAGTAGGCTCATTGTATGATTTACAGCAGTTCTTAGATGAATTAGCGACAGTGAGCGAACCAGTCGAGGCGATTAATAGCGGGAAAGCATTTGTTAATAATCTTGGTTAAAGCTTGCTCTAAGACTTCACTTGTTGGAGTTTTAGCCAAACGCAAGAGGAGCAAGGGCGGCAAATGAATTTGCTCTGGCTTGAGATAGATAGGCAAAAGAAATAAGGCTCGCTAAAGTCTAATGTAAAGCTTTTGGGCTTACCATTTTCGTCCGAAGTCGCCACCGCATCACGTTACCGTTGAGCAGCGCTGTCTGTTTAACGACTTAGTGTGCTATCAACTCCACTAAAGCTCCACCTTTCTACTGGTATAACTATCATGTATCTTCCCCTTTGGCCTGGCAGTGTTTATCCTCTGGGTGCATATTGGAACGGCAAAGGCACTAACTTCGCGCTTTTTTCGGAGTACGCTACGGGTGTAGAACTCTGTTTGTTCGATCGTGACGATCGAGAAACACGGATCGCCTTCACAGAAGTGAGTAACTTTGTTTGGCACGGCTATCTACCGGGCGTTGGACCAGGACAGCGCTATGGCTTTCGGGTTCACGGACCTTATGAACCAGAGAAAGGGTTTCGTTTTAACCCAAATAAGCTCTTGATTGACCCTTATGGCAAAGCCATTGATGGGGATGTGCTTCCTGATGCAGCGCTCTCAGGCTACAACTGGGAAGATCCGGCAGAAGATCTATCGTTCTCGGACAGTGATAGTGCTCCTTTTGTGCCGAAATCGGTTGTGGTGGATCAAACGTTTGATTGGGAAGGCGATACGCTACTGCGAACTCCCTGGCACGAAACCATTATTTATGAGACGCACGTTAAAGGCTTCACCAAAAACCATCCAGAGATTCCAGCGGCATGGCGTGGCACCTATGCTGGGCTAGGGCATACAGCAGCCATTCAGCACCTACAGCGACTTGGCATTACCGCTGTGGAACTGATGCCCATCCATCATTTCCTTGCCAACCCAGGTCATCTTGCTGATAAAGGGTTGAGAAACTACTGGGGCTACGATTCAATCAACTATTTTTCACCTTATGCAGGCTACAGCGCCAGCGGTACTTTAGGGCAACAAGTCGTTGAGTTCAAGGCGATGGTAAAAGCACTCCATCGGGCTGGCATCGAAGTGATTCTGGATGTTGTTTATAACCATACTGGTGAAGGTAATCATCTGGGACCGACTCTTTCCTTACGCGGTATTGATAACTGCAACTATTACCGACTGATGGAAGGTAATGAGCGCTACTACATGGACTTTACAGGCTGTGGCAATTCTCTGTATGTGCGTCATCCACAAGTGCTAAAGCTTATTACTGACAGTTTGCGTTACTGGGTCACGGAGATGCATGTGGATGGCTTCCGCTTTGACCTAGCATCTGCTCTTGCACGTGAGCTTTACGAAGTTAACAGCTTGGCGGCATTCTTTGATATCATTCACCAAGATCCAGTGCTAGCAGATGTGAAGTTGATTGCGGAACCGTGGGATGTCGGTGATGGTGGCTATCAGGTAGGCAACTTTCCAGTACTGTGGTCGGAGTGGAATGGGAAGTATCGTGACACAGTGCGCGACTTTTGGCGCGGGGAGGATGAAACATTAGGCGAATTTGCTTACCGTCTCACTGGTAGCCCTGATTTGTACTTTCAGCAAAACGGACGGCGACCGAACGCCAGCATCAACTTTATTACGGCGCATGATGGTTTCACGCTAAATGATGTCGTGAGCTACAACGAGAAACACAATGAGGCGAATGGTGAAGATAATCGCGACGGTGAAAGTCATAACCGTTCGTGGAATTGTGGCGTTGAGGGTGAGACTGATGATCCAGATGTTTTGCAGTTGCGAGAGCGCCAGCGGCGTAACTTTCTGACAACGCTGATGCTGTCGCAGGGCATTCCGATGCTGTTAGGCGGTGATGAGATGGGACGCACTCAGCAAGGAAATAACAATGGCTATTGTCAGGATAGTGAACTTTCCTGGTTTAACTGGGAGCTAGTAAAAGAAAATGCAGAGCTGCTAGATTTTTGCCGTGAACTCATCTATTTCCGGCGACGGCATCCTGTTTTTCGACGGCGGAAGTGGTTTCAGGGGCAGGCTATTCGTGGGGTACCTGATATTGGTTGGTATAACCCCGATGGTACAGAGATGATGCCAGAGCAGTGGGATGTGGGCTACACGAAATCAATTGCACTTTTTCTCAATGGCAATATGATTCCGAGTCCGGGTCCACAAGGTCAAAAGATTAGCGATGATAGTTTTTTGCTGTTCTTTAATGCACATTGGGAAACGATCGAGTTTGTTTTACCCAACGGCTTTGCCAACCAAAAGTGGAAGATGATAATTGATACAAAAGAGTCGCGCTTTATCCAGGATGAACGAGTCTTTACAGGTGAACAAGTGTTACCTGTAGCGGGACGCTCCATTGTGGTGCTTATGGTGCTAAAGCCGCTATAAGCGATAGCACTGTTGACCATTGCCAGCGGTCAGCAATCAGCTTTGATGGCTACAGCAGTGGGTGTAATACCAAATCAAATTGTAAGGGGTACAGATCCTTTACCCTCATCCCAGCCCCTCTCCTGGAGGAGAAGGGTGCTAAAGGCAAAGTCCCTCTCTCCTTGGAAGAGGAATTGAGGGTGGATCGATTGGTCTGTAACGTCTTTTGGATTTGGTATTATGCCCCCGTAGGCGATCGTCTGAAGGCGCTGCAAGCAGGATTTCAAACCCATATCACTATCCATCTAAATGGGAGGGCTATGAGGCAATCAACCGATAGGACGACGTAAGGCTAAGAAGGAAAATGTGATCATATTTTCAAAGCAAGATATTAAGGGAGCAGTACAGTGACCACTACAAACCGAGAACGGGCTGAGATGCTCTTGAAGGCGTACGATGACTATTTAGCAGGCAAGCCAGCGCGTCGAGTGGGACAACCTTCATGTCCTTCTGAAGCTTCGGCAGTCCCTTTCCGTGTGCGCTCGCTGCTCTGGCTGTTGCCCATGTTTCAGGCTTAAGCCATGGGTCTGACCTTTCTACCCAGCTTTACGTTCCACTACGCCTCAAACCCAACATTACCGCTCACCTGCCTGCATCCTCACTCTGATTTGGTTTAAGCAGGCTGATAATTGTGCTTACGAAGCGTTCTGGGTCTAGCGGCTTCGTCAAGTGTCTTTGAAAGCCAGCTTGCATAGCTCGTTTTTGGTCAACATCGGTAGCATAGGCAGTAAGAGCGATCGCGGGTACTGTACCGCCCTGAGTAGGTGGACGTAAGCGAAGCCGCTGCATCAATTGGTAGCCATCCATGTCTGGCATACCCACATCGCTGATAACTACAGCCGGTGTAAAGTGCTCCAATGCTTGCAAAGCAGCGAAACCAGAGTCAACCGCTGTGACTGTTGCCCCCTGTTGTTCCAGCAGAAAAGCTTCAAATTTACGGGTGTCTGTATCATCATCCACCAGCAAAATGTGAACGTTGTCTAAGAGTCGTGCCGAGGCTGATTGAAGGTTGGTGACCGCAGCCATAAGCGGTGTTGTCTGTGGCAGAGTTGGTAGCTGTACAGTAAAGATGGCACCTTGCTGCTCACCCGGACTCTCTGCTGTAACGGTGCCGCCATGTAGCGTTACAATTTGCCGCACGATCGCCAACCCCAGACCCAAACCTCCAAAGCTGCGAGTGGTGGAACCATCTTCCTGCCGAAAATACTCAAACACATAGGGAAGGAAGGGAGCCTTGATGCCAATGCCTGTATCGATTACTCGAATCTGAGCTAATTGCTCCACTTGCCGCAGTTCAACTGTCACTTGTCCGCCATTGGGCGTGAATTTGACAGCATTGGTCAGCAGGTTCCAGACCACTTGCTGCAAGCGACTCGCATCACCAGAGACAAAAGAGACGGCTGCATCGAGGTCAAGTACGATCGCAACCTGCTTAGCATCTGCCGCCAAGCGCACGGTTTCGGCTGCCGCAGAAATGATCAATGCCAAACTAACTGGAGTTGCTGTCAAGGTCATTTTGCCCTGCATAATGCGGGAAATGTCGAGCAAATCTTCAATCAGTTGTGATTGCAGTTTGGCATTGCGTTCGATCGTGGCTAAGGCATCCCTTTGACGAGCCGGATCGAGGTTGCCAGTGCGTAACAACCGCGCCCAGCCCAAGATAGGGTTGAGGGGCGATCTCAACTCGTGGGACAGCACCGCCAGAAATTCATCTTTGATCCGATTGGCATTTTCGGCGGCTTCGCGTGCAATTTGCTCTTGTTGTAAGAGCTGTTCTCGTTCAGCCTGGGCGCGTCTAAACTCTTCAATGTCTGTGCTCGTGCCAAACCACTGCACGATTTGTCCTTGTTCGTTCTGAATAGCGATCGCTCGTGACAGAAACCAACGATAGGTCTGAGCCGTTCTGTGTTTCAAGCGAAATTCCGCTTGGTAGAGTGTCCCTGTTGCCAGCGCTGTCTGCCACAGAGCACTCGTGCCCTCAAAGTCATCGGGATGAATCACTTGAGTGGCATAGTGAATGTCTTGAGTCTGCTCTAGGGTTAGCCCGGTGTAAGTTGTCCATTGCTGGTTCACATATTGCGTGTTGCCTTGAGCATCGGTGATCCAAACCTGTTGTGGCATCGCATCTGCGAGTTGGCGAAACTCCGCTTCCCGTTGCAAAATAGTGGCTTCTGCCTGCTTGCGATCAGTAATATCGACGACCATGCCCAATAATCGATTGGGCGTGCCGTCAGAGTCACAGTAAATACTGCTGCGAACCCAAATCCAATGGATACTCTGATTCGGGTGAAGGATTCGACATTCAAAGTTCCAATTGGTACTAGCGGAGAGGGTTTCTTGAAACTTTTCATTCACACTAGCGCGATCGTCCGGATGCACATGGGCTAAAAAGATTTCGTAGCTCCATTCCGGCAGCAGCGATGCATAACCAAAGATTTGATCGTGTCCCAGCGAGCGGTGCGCTGTGTAAGGTTCCGTTGTCAGGTCGAGATCCCACTCGCCAATTTGGGAGGCATCCAACATGAACCGTAGTCGGATTTCACTTTCCCGCAACGCTTCTTCTGCCTGTTTGCGATCGTGGATATCTACTGCCGTTGCGTAAAGCACTTGTGCTTCTAGGTGTGGCTGCGCTCTCCAGAGCAACCAGCGGTAGGAGCCGTCTTTGTGTCGATAGCGGTTTTCAAAGGCAAACGTTTCGGAGCCAGACAGCACGTTGACGCTTTCCGCAACAGAGACAAGAATGTCGTCTGGATGAAGAAAATCAGTCCAGGGGCGGGATGTCATTTCCTCAGGTGTCCAGCCGAGAATATGCTCAAAAGCTGGGCTGACCCAGTGGAAATACCCGTGGCTGCTCATGATTATTTGCAAATCTGACCCAACGGCAAGAAAGCGATCGCGTTCCTGCTCCACTTTTTGGCGTTCGGCTTCAATGTGCTTCGCCTCAGTAATGTTGGTAAACAAAGCGGCAAACTGATGACTTTGCGGCTCACCAAGGCAAAAGGCGTGGACATTAAACCAGCGGTTGCTAGTGATCGCTTGCTGCTCAAAGCGAGCGGGTTCCCTGGTTCGCACAACTCTGCCATAGATCTCAAACCAGTAGGCTTCGTGATCGGGCACCAACTCCCGTATCGTTTTACCGATCACTTGCTCCAGTCCTGTTAACCGTTCAAACGCCGCATTCACTTTGAGAAAGCGATAATCAGTCGGTTCACCGTGCTCATCAAACAGCAGTTCGCAGAGGCAGAACCCTTCATCAAGGGACTCCAACACCATGCAGTATTTTGCTTCCGATTCGCGCCACTCGACTACCGCACGGGTAGGTTCAACGGGTGCTGCTGGGTTACTGTTGCAGGGTAGCTGGGGCTCGGTTTTTAATTGTGTTTTCTCTGGCTGCTGGGCTTGATCAAGCTCTGTCAACAGTATCTGCACACCCGCTTTTAAGCCCTCTGTCCACGTTTCGACAGCACCTAACGGTGTTTGTGACCAATCGTGCGATCGTAGAAATGCACCTAACTTACCACCACCGACAAAGCAATCTTCAGGCAGTTCCATATGTTCCTCTACACTCATGCTTTGAGCGTCCTTGAGAAACAGTATTTGCCTCGGCTTGCCTGACTACGTTCCCGTAAAGTCGCCTCAGGTGACGCAGCCAACTGGTTAAGCAAGATCTCAATTTGTCTCGAGGCTAATAGAGAAGGAGTAGCATGACCGTTTTCCCAACGATTGATAGTGGGAAAGCTAACTCCCAGTAGCGCGACAAACTTCTCTTGGGTTAGCGGCAAGGTTTGCCGCAGTGCTCGAATAAGCTGACCAATGGCTGGCTGTTCCACCCCTAAATAGTCCTGATGAAACGCCACAGCACTCACGATTTATAAAGTTCATTACTTTATAAGTCTTAGTGAGTTCGGAGGCAAGGTCAATCCATCATCCGAGAGAAGCTCTATAGCAAAAGGATAGAGGATAAAGGATGAAGAGAAGTTCTTGCTCAAAGGAAGTTGCAAGGTTGATGTCTGTCCTAACATTCTCTTCGACTGCTATGGCGATCGGGATGAGGACGCGCTGCTGGAGTGGCCCTGTGTGCAGAGGCTTTGACTAAATAGGTCGCCCTAATTAAACGTAGGATGTGTTAGGCGTAGCCGTAACGCATCAAATCCTTGAGCAGCATGGGTGACGCGATTGCTTTTCTAGAATGCCGGAACGGCTTTACCCATCCTACGAAAAGCCCTGTTTACTTATGACCATTTATTTAGTTTTTGTAGAGCAATAGGTTTAGCAAGCTTTTGTAGAGCAACTTTGAGTGCTTGTCGCTAACGCACTTGCTCTTTTGTTGCCAAATTAGCCTTACAGTGTGCTTGCAAGGAACGTTGTCATACATTCACCAGCAGCACCCGATGCTACTTACCCCCCTTGCTCTCTCGTCTCTTGTCTGTAGCCAAGCAAGTCAAGCAGATCAGAGTGCCTATCGCTCTAAGGCAGTCTTACGGCTTAAAGCACTGTGGGGCAGTACCCGTTTAACCTCTTCGACAGTGGTGACGCCAGTGGTCACTTTTTCGGTCGCCGCCACCCGAAAGGAAGCAAAGCGGCTCTTGCTAAGATAACGGTTAAGCTGCGTCAGCGAACCTTCGTAAATGATTTGGCGCACAGTGTCATCAACATGGAGTAGCTCAATCACCGCTTCTCGCCCTAAGTAACCAGAGTTAAAGCAATGAGAACAACCCCTGCCACGTCGCCAAGCGTGTGTACTAGCTTCCTCGCGCTTTAAACCCAGAACGTTTAGCTCGGCATCCGTTGGCACATGAGCCTCAGCACAATGAGGACACACCCGCCGCACTAAGCGTTGAGCCACGACCCCTAAGAGTGCATCGCTGATGAGCCCCGGATCAGGTCCAATATCTTTAAGACGGGGAATCGCTCCAACGGCATCGTTAGTATGTAAGGTGGTCAAAACTAGATGACCGGTTAAGGCGGCACGAATGCCCGTTTCGGCAGTTTCGCTATCCCGGATTTCGCCTAGCATCACAATGTCGGGGTCTTGACGAAGAATCGCCCGTAACCCACTGGCAAAGGTCATGCCTGCTGCCTCATTGACCTGGGTTTGAGTAATACCTGAAAGAACATACTCCACCGGATCTTCGACCGTAACAATGTTGACGGATTCAGTCGAGATGGCTAACAAGCTGGTGTAGAGGGTGCTGGTTTTGCCAGAACCAGTCGGTCCCGTAAAGATCACCATGCCCTGCGGCTGTTCTAACCAGCTTTTGTAGATAGGCAGCGTCTCTTGAGAAAAGCCCAAGTCATCGATCGTGTTGAACGTGTTTTGCTGACG